>JAZQVK010000055.1:0-25729 GCA_045631765.1 Eubacteriales bacterium | reverse complement strand
TAAAAGGAAGGCGCTTGTGGCAAAAGCCACAGCCGCCTGGTTTGTCAATATTCCCCCCTACCGCGCAATCACGCGGCAAGGCGATAGATCTCGGTATGATAGGCATACAGGGCGCGACCCTTTTGATCCAGCACCAGGTAAAAGTGCTCGCCGGGGGTGGCGTGGTCAACCGTTCTTTTTGGTGCCACGCACCGGCCATGCTTTTCAAAATACAGCGCGTGCTGCGTGAGGAGTGCCTTATGGCTAAGCAGGTTTCGGATAGAGGGGCTGAAATACATGCGCTTATCCAGCCCGTCAAGCGACACCCGCTTCAGCACGTCCTCCGCCAGCAAAAATGCATCCTTGATCGCCAGCCGCAAATACCGAACGGCTAAGCAAAGCGTATACGCCAGCGCGGCAAGTGCCCAAAGGAAAACGGGCAGCTCGAAGAGAAGCACCATGACCAGCAGCGCGCCGCTTGTCACGGCCAGCAAGGAAAACAGCATCCAGCCCCAAAGCAGGCAAAACACCAGCACGAACAGGAAATCAAGCTCACACTTAAAATCCACCATCAGCCGCGCCTTAACGGCCTCTCTTGTCAGCAGCTCTCTTTCGTCTTGCTTCACCTCAAGCCCTCCATCATCCTTCATAAGCAGAAAAGCCCAGATCTCGGAGCGTAAGACCCACGCCGTAGGTCTCCATCGTCCAGGCAAGCCAATCCAGCCCCAGGTTCAGCAGCTCCTGCGTGACGGCCAGACCACTTGGGATATTGGCCGTGGCACCCACGTGCTCAATATAGGTCAGGGTGCTGTCTGCCGTGTAAACAGAGACGTCTATACTGCCGTACAGCTCAATCAGGCTCAGGCTGGAGCTGTCGGAGGTCACCATGGTCATGTATTCCCACGTGGCGCTACCGTCTGACGGCAGATGCAGCGCCGTGAGCGCTTGCGTGCTGCCGCTCGTTTCCTGCATGGTCAGCACCAGGGCGTTTTGCGTGGGCTCGTAGATCAGCATGATGATCACGCCGGGCTGGTAATAGTAAACGACCTTGGTGCCCGCAACGTCTTGGCCGTTCTTCTGCACCCATACCGCCAGCTGGCTATAGCTGCTCTTCTTGCCTGCCGCATAGAGCTGCGCCAGGGTCATATCCTTCAGCTCTGTCAGCGAGGAAAGCTCGCTCGTAAACACGGCAAAGTTCAAATTCTGCGAATCCTTGCGCATCCTGGTATTGATGCCGATCACCTCACCGTACTCGTTGATCAGCGGGCCGCCCGAATTACCGTTTGAGATGGCAGCATCATGCTGCACGTAGGTCACACCATCCAGCTCACGGGCTGCATAGGTGATAATACCCTGCGAGAAGGTGCCGCTCAGCCCCTGCGAGGAGCCAATGGCGTACACCACGTCACCTACCGCTACCTTTTCGGTGCAGATCAGAGCGGTGGGCAGGCCGCTTGCCTCGATCTTCAGCATGGCCAGATCGGTATCCTTGTTATACCCCAGCACCTGTAGCACGTCATAGCTCTTGCCACCCAGCGTGATCTTGGCGGAATAAGCGCCCTCGATCACGTGATAATTCGTCAGGATCTTGCCGTTGCTTTCATACACGAAGCAGCTGCCAAGCGCCACCGGCTCGCCGGCGGGGCCGTAGGTCACGATCTCGCCTACGTAGGCGCTGGCCGCCTCATAGATTGCGGCAGCACTCTGCTTCTCTAGCACGTATTCAAAGGTGCGCTGGTGGCTACAGACCGAGCAGGTGTAGCGCATGCCGCCACTTTCCTTACAGGTTGCCTGTAGCATCACCTTGGGGCTTGCATAGGTATGCTCCACACGCGGCACATCCTCCTGCGCTACCAGCACCTTGCCGCACACGGCGCAATGGCTGCCCTCGGTCTTTCCAAGAGAGAAGCAGGTAGGCTTCACGGCGGCATCGGTTTCCGGCACGTGCACGTCCGAAAGGGGAATGGTGCTTTGCGCTACCAGCACCTCCTCACACACGGCGCAATGGCTCCCCTCCGTCTCGCCGGGCTTTTTACAGGTAGGTGCCCTGCCCTCGTCGATCACCGTGGTGTGGCCGGTGGCCGGCAGCACGGTCTGTGCCACCACCGCCTTGTTGCACACGGCGCAATGGCTGCCCTCGGTCATACCATCCTCGGTGCAGGTGGGTGCCTTCCCCTCGTCAAGCACCGGCTGGCAGGCGGCGTATTGCAGCACCGAGGTATCCTGCTCGCCGCATAGCTGGCAGGTGCGCGTTGCCTCACCCATTTGAAGGCAGGTAGAGGCGGTCAGCGTCTCCCATTCGCTGTAGCTATGCTCACACGGCGTCTGGCAGGAGGAAAGCGCCGCGGCGGCAAGCAGCGTCACAGCGGCCAATACGAGCTGTCTTACTATTTTGAATTTCATAAAAACCCCTCCTTGAAGCTTTCTCATGCATATGTATACTTCATTATAACACCCTTTTTGTTTTTTTGCAATATTTTTGTATGAAAATTGTAAAAATACAGGTTTTTTCTTTTTTTCATGCTTTTGTTTTTGAAAAATAACATATCATATTTTTAGAACAAAAAATGTTTTTTCTGCTTTGGCGCAAAAAATTGCAAAACCGCCCGCTCTGCTATTGTTTTCAGGCCGAAAATATGCTATAATAATGAAAATAACGCTTTAATGGGGTGGTTTTGATGAAAATCACGCATGACCTACGCATTCACGCCACCCTTGCCTGCCGCCTGCTTGCGCTGCGAGAGGACGACCTGGCACCGATCACACGATAAATTTCTGGAGGAAGCTATGTACCCGATTGGACTTTCAAGCTGCGGCAAGCCCCTTTGCGAGGAGCTGTTTGCACAATACGAGGCTGCCGGCATTGCGGCCATGGAGCTGAGCCTGGGCAATGCCGATTATGATACACTGCCCTATGCCGACGTGGAAAAATGGGCTGCGGCTCACCACGTAACGCTTTGGTCGCTGCATCTCCCCTTTACCGGTATGCCCCTTGATATTTCTTCGCCGAACAAGGAGATCCAGCGCGGAACCATCGCCCGGCATGCCGAGCTGATCAAGCGCGGTGCTGAGATCGGTATTCAAAAATTCGTGCTGCACCCCAGTACCGAGCCGATTGCAGACGAGGCGCGTGAGGAGCATATTCTGACCGCGCAGGAAAGCCTGTACAACCTGGCTGACGTGGCTAACCGCTGCGGCGCGATCATTGCGGTAGAGAACCTGCCGCGCACCTGCCTTGGCCGCAGCGCGGCTGAAATGGTACGTCTGACAGAGATCGACCCGCGTTTAGGCATCTGCTTTGATACCAATCACCTACTGGGTGAGGAGCCGATCTCCTTCGTTCACCGCCTGGGTGCCAAGATCGTGACCACGCACGTTTCAGATTACGATATGGTAGACGAACGGCATTGGTTGCCGGGCGAGGGGCGTGTGAACTGGCCCTCTCTCATTCAGGCCATGGCCGCCATTGATTACCGTGGCGTATGGCTGTACGAGCTGAACTTCAAGGCCCCCAAGAGCATTTCGCGCCCGCGCGACCTGACCTGCGAGGATTTTGCAAGCAACGCGCGCGAGATCTTTGCCCGCAAGAAGCCAAGCCTGATCACAGCGGCTGAATAAGACCCGACTGACATCGTTGCTTTCTCTATATGATCCGTCATTTTGAGAAGGGTGCTTACCAAGGCACCCTTCTTATTTTATAAGGAGTACGTATGAAAATTGAAGCGATCGACCTCTGCAAGCGCTACGAGGCAAGGGGGCGGGTGATCACCGCGCTTGGCGGCATCAGCCTTTCCTTCGCTGACGGTGAGCTAGTGGCCATCGTTGGCCAATCCGGCTCCGGCAAGAGTACCCTATTAAATCACCTGTGCGGCATGGACAGGCCGGACGGCGGCCGCATCCTGCTGGATGGCAGACAGGGTCATCACCCTACGCGAGGGGCAGGTGGTTTGTGATGAGCGGCGCTAAGCGACCCGTTTATTGGCACCTGGCACGGGCGCGGATACGGTCAAACAGGCGGCAAAGCCTGTTGCAGGCGGGGGCCGTGCTGCTTTCGCTGCTGGCCGTATAGAAAACGCCTGTAAAAAAGAGAGAACGAAATAGGGTGATGTCCTTATCGGAGAAATAAAACAAGGGTATGGGCATAGCCCGAGGCATTTGTAAAACAAATGCGAAACTGGCAATAAAAACAGAAGAGAGAGAAATACGGAAGCACTTCCGTAAGACTCTCTCTTTTCTGCTTTATATGTGAGTGATATTCTTTGCTTCGCAAAGAGTGATATTTCCCTTGCGGGAAGTGATATTGTTCGGCTTTGCCTCACAGTGATATTCTATTCGCCTATCAAACTCGCGCAGCGAATACCACTCGGCGTAAGCCGAATATCACTGCGAAGCAATATCACTCGCCAGAGGCGAATAGAGTTGGCGTGATACTCCGTTAAGAGTACCACCCCATTTCGTTCTCTCTTTTGTTTTTATTCTTCCACTTGCCAGCCGGCACACACGTCTACCCAGGTGGCTGGGGCGGCGGCCTGCGCAAGCTCGGCCGGAGAAAGGCACACGGTGGCCTCCTGCGCGCCGCCGGCGGCGTGCACCACGGCAAAGCGGCGAAGCGATTCGTCAAGATACACGCGCACACCGGGCGCCAGGGCAAAGGGGCAAAAGCCGCCCGGCGCATGGCCGATCACACGCTCTACCTCATCGAAGGGTACCATTTTTGCCTTTTCACCAAAGGTGGTCTTGTATTTGCCGTTCTGCACGCGGGCATCCCCCGCGCACACGATGGCAATGGGGCCATCGGCCAGCAGAAAGGTCATGGTCTTGGCGATCTCGGCCTCGGTGCAGCCGATGCTTTCGGCGGCGTGCGTGACGGTATCACAGAGCGTTTCGTGAATGGTGATACGGTCGCCAAGCCCACGCGCGGTGAGAAATTCCTTCACTCGTTCTTTAGACATCGCGCACCTTACAGATCGGCCAGCAGCGCCTTACGGCTCTGCTTATCCAGGGTGTGATAATCCTCGATGATATAGCGGTTATCATCGGCATCGCGCACGCGGATGCTGCCGTCACGATTTACGCGGATATCGTGGTTGCGGTTGCGGATATCAAAGGATTTGATGCCGCGCTCGGTCTCCACCGTCCAGCGCAGGGTACCGTATTTTTCATTGCTGCTGAGGATGCGGGTGATGTGCGGCACGAGATAGTAATCGTCAAGCGAGGCCTGTAGCACCGCGCGGGATTCCTCCCCCATCTCGGCAAGCGAGCGGATCACGCATTGCTCTACCCCCTCACTATCCAGCAGGGTGATATACTTGTCGATCATATTTACGGGAAAGAGGCGGCGCGGCTCTAATGCCTCCAGCACGCGGCCATCGGCCAGGTGCACGTTGACAAGATTGTTTTCAAACCGCTCTACACGGTCGTTCCCGGTCAGGTAAATGCGTTCCATAGGCCACCCCTCCTTAAAAATTTTCTTCGGCGCGCAGGCTCTCGGCCTCCTGCGTCATAGACTGGATCTGCACCAGCTTGTAATACTTACCCTTCAGCGCCATCAGCTCCTCGGGCGAGCCGTTTTCAATAATGCGCCCCTGATCTACCACGATGATGCGGTTGGCCCGGCGCAGGGTGGAGAGGCGGTGCGCGATCATCAGCGTGGTCTTGCCGGCGATCAGGCGGTCGATGGCCTCTTGAATCAGATGCTCGGTCTCCGAGTCTACGGCGGCGGTCGCCTCGTCAAAGATGAGGATAGACGGATTGAGCAGCACGGCACGCGCGATGGAAAGGCGCTGCTTTTCACCGCCCGAAACGCCGACGCCGCGCTCACCAAGCATGGTGTCATAGGCATCCGGCTGGCGCACGATAAAGCCGTGGGCATTGGCCACATCGGCCGCGTGAATGACATCCTCTACCGTGGCATCCGGGTTGCTGTAGGCAATATTGCGGAAGATGGTATCGCTGAACATCATCGGCTCCTGCTGTACGTAGCCGATCTGCGAGCGGTAGGCGGAAAGGTCAAAGTTTTTAATGTTATGCCCGTCTACCAGAATCTCGCCGGAGTAGCCATCATAAAAGCGCATGAGCAGGTTGATCAGCGTGGATTTGCCCGAGCCGGTAGTGCCAACGATACCGACCACCTCACCCGGCTCGATGGTCAGGGTCACGTCGTCAAGCACCTTTTTGGTACGGTCAAAGGAGAAGCCGACGTGCAAGAACTCGATCTTGCCTTGCAGCTTGTCCGGCACCACGTGCGCCTCAGACTGGGTCTCGGGCTCTGCCTCTAAGATATCTAAGATCTTCTCGGTTGAGGCCAAGGCACCCTGGAAGGAGTCGGAGAGGTTGGCAAAGAAGGTAACGGGGTTATAGAACATGGAGGCATAGGAGATAAAGCTGACGATCAGACCGGCGGAATAGCCGCTCACACCGTTGATCACGTTGGTACCGCCCACCGCCCAAATGATGAGCGAGCCGCAGGTAACGAAGAAGGAAACGCACTGCGGGAAGGCGGTAGCGATCTTGCCAAGGCGCAGATCCATCGAAAGCCATTCGGCATTCTTTTCCTCAAACCGCTCGGCCGAGCGCTTTTCGCCGGTGAAGGACTTGATGACCTTGACGCACGGAATGGTATCGGCCAGGGTGGCGAACACAGACGACCAGCGCCGCCAGATGCGGCGGTAGTAGGGGCGGATCTTGAGCGAGAAGACGCGTGTTAAGATGACGATGATGGGGATCGGGAAGAGCGAAAGCAGCGTCAGCGATGGGTTGAGCGCCAGCATGATGGCAATGATGCCGATCATCTGGAAGAAATGCACCACTGCCTCCTGCGTGATACGCAGCATAAAGGCCTGTAGGGTATTCGAATCACCCGCGATGCGGTTGATGACCGAGCCGGTGGAGGTCTTATCGTAGAACCTCATCGGCAGGTACTGAGCCTTGCGATAGATATCGTTTCTCAGGTCGGAAACGGCACGGTCGCCCACCGTACGCATCAGATACGCGCGGATGATACCCACGCCATACTGCAATACGTATGTAAAGAGCAGGCCAAGGATCATGGCGATCAGCAGCATGTGCGTATCATTCTTCAGCCATTCCTGAATACCGGCAAAGAAGGTGTACTGCGTGGTCTCGCCGCCGAATACACTATCCACGATAAAGCCGGTGATGGTAGGCGGCACCAGCGCCATAAAGGTGGTAAAGAGGGACAGAAAGATACAAAGAATGATCAGGGGCATCTGCGGCTGGATATATTTATACAGCTTTTTCACGATCTTCTTTTTCGATCGGCACATAATACACTCGGCACCCGGGTGCAGCAGCGTGCGACCACACTTAGGGCATACGCTGAGCGCCCGCTCAAAGGTGACGGCCATCACGGCCACCTCCTCCTGCAGGTTGGCCCCATCACGCACGTGGGTGATGAAGAGAGAGGCCGCATCACACAGCGCCGCTACCGCATAGGTGTAGCGGAAAAAGACGCGGCGCTTGCCATCCGGCAGCTTGGCCGAAAGCGTGGCGTTACCATACATACGCTTAGAGGCAACGTCCTGCATGTCGGCATAGGCGTAGCGCTGGCTCTCGCCCGGCACCCCATCGTAGGTGATGAGGGCGTTTTCGGTAAAGAAAACGGCGGTGTCTGCATATTTCCCCTTCAGCGACAAATCGCCTACAATGGCAAACAATACACGCTCACCGCCGCCCATGAGTTGCTCCACGATCGGCATGGCGCCCTCTGGGATCTGTTTGTTTTTGAGAATCATTTCCGTGTTCATAGAGCTGTACCTCCGAACATAGTGCCGCGCGGCATGCCGCGCGTACGAGGCTGTTATACGATTCGATTGAACTTTACCACAAACGGGCAGAAAAATCAATACGTTTGGCGAAAAAAGTTCAAAATATTTTTCTTTTGTTGAAAATATCCAAAAAACCCGCGCCACGCCTTGGTTTTTTTCTTTTCAAATTCTTGGTTTTTTCACAAAAACCGATTGCTTTTTGGCCAATGGAATGATACAATAGAATTGTATACAAATATACATAGAAGGAGGCGGACATGAGCAAGATCTTGTTTGCCAAATTGAAGGAGTCGCTGGTTTCGGTGCTGCCGGTAGCGGCCATCGTTTTTCTTTTGAACCTGACGCCGCTTGTCAATTTTACATCGGCCGAGCTGCTTGCGTTCCTTGCCTCTACGGTGCTGCTGATCATCGGCATCAGCCTGTTCAACCTGGGGGCTGACCTGGCCATGACGCCTATGGGCGAGCATATCGGCGCCGGCCTGACCCGCTCGCGCAGTCTACTGCTGCTGCTGGCCGTCAGCTTTGCGATGGGTCTTTTGATCACGGTGGCAGGGCCTGACCTTTCGGTGCTGGCCGAGCAGGTTGCCGAGGTAATGAACGGCACGCTTCTTATTATAACGGTTGGCGTGGGGGTTGGCATCTTTTTGGTGCTGGCGGTGATGAAGATCCTGTTTCACAAGCCGCTTTCCTCGATGCTGCATTTCTTTTACATGATCCTGTTTGCCCTGGCCGCATTGCTGGCCGTCAGCGGCAACGGCAGCTTTATGCCGCTGGCCTTTGATTCCGGCGGTGTGACCACGGGGCCGATCACGGTTCCCTTTATCATGGCACTGGGCGTTGGTATTGCCGCCACGGTTGGCGGGCGCGATTCAAGCGAGAACAGCTTTGGTCTGATCGCCATGTGCTCGGTAGGGCCGATCTTAGCCGTGCTGCTGCTGGGCATTTCGGCGGATGGCAGCATGCCCTACGAGATACCGGCCGACTATGCCTTGGCTGACAATTTTCTTGAGGCGCTGCTGCACACGGCAGGCCACACGTTTGGCGAGGTGGCCTTGGCGCTGGGGCTGATCGTGATCTTTTTCGCCATCCTACAGATCACGCATCTGCATCTGCCGCCAAAGAAGCTGGTGCAGATCGGCGTTGGTATTGCCTACACCTACGTGGGGCTTGTCATCTTTCTGACGGCGGTTTCGGTCGGCTTTATGCCCATTGGCTACAAGCTGGGGCTGGAGCTGAGCAGCAACCACCCCGCCTTTCTCATTGGCCTGTCCTTCCTTATCGGCATGGTGGTCGTATTGGCCGAGCCGGCGGTGCACGTTCTCAATCACCAGGTAGAGGAGATCACGGGCGGCACGGTCAGCCGCAGGTCGATGATGATCGCGCTTTCTGCCGGTGTTGGCGTGGCCATCGGGCTTTCGATGATCCGCATCGTATTTGATTTCTCGATCCTCTATTATCTCATTCCCGGTTATTTTCTTTCGCTGGGGCTTTCCTTCTTCGTGCCGGGCATTTATACCGCCATCGCCTTTGACTCGGGCGGTGTTGCCAGCGGGCCGCTGACCTCCAGCTTTATTCTGCCCCTGGCGGTGGGCGCGTGCTGCGCGATCCAAGGACCGGGGCTTGTGATGCAGAATGCCTTTGGCATCGTTTCCATGGTTGCCATGACCCCGCTGATCACCATTCAGGTGCTTGGCTTCCGCGCGATCGTGGCCAAGCGCATGCGTGACCGCATTGCCATGCGCCGCATTCTGGATGCCGATGATGAGCAGATCATTCATTTTATGTAAGGGGGTAGAGTTCGATGGATGAACAAAAAACCGTAAAAAAGACCCCTTCCCGCACGAGAACGCCCCGCGCGCCAAGAAAGCCGGAGCGCATGACCGCCCCGCACAAGCTGAAGCTGCTGCTTACCGTAGTGAACCGGCAGAAGGCGGAATTCTATGCCGATCTGCTGCAGGGCTTTGAGGTGAATATGCAGATGCTGCTTTCCGCGCAGGGAACGGCCAGCACCGAAACGCTGCAATACTTAGGCCTGACCAATAGTGAAAAGGTCGTGATCGCCAGCGTGATCCGTGAGGATCGTGCCCAAGAGGCCCTGCACGTGCTGGAGGAAAAGTTCCGCACCATTAAAAACGGCAAGGGCATTGCCTATACCGTGCCCATGAGCGGCACCATCGGCGTAGCAGTCTACCAATTCTTATGCAACCATCGAGGTGATCGGATATGAAAAAGTTTGAGCATGAAGTAATCTTTTGTATCGTCAACGCCGGCTTCAGTGACGCCGTGATGGATGCGGCGCGCGAGCTTGGCGCACGCGGCGGCACGGTGATCCGTGCGCGCGGCACGGCCAATTCCGAATCTGAGAAGCTGTTTGGCATTACCGTACAGCCGGAAAAGGAAATGGTGATGATCTTGGTCAAGAGTGGCATTAAGGACGATATTCTGCACGCGCTTTACCGCGCCGTGGGGCTAAACACCCCCGGCCAGGGTATTGCCTTCTCGATGCCGGTTGACCAGGTGGTTGGCCTAAGCGAAACACCGGCCGAGCCAAAGGAAGAAAAGGAGCCGAGGGCGGCTGAATAACAAAGAAAAAAGCGTTCTTGCGAACGCTTTTTTCTTATTTTTCCACCTTCACACGCATACCCGTTTCCTGCGAGCGGTAGGCTGCCTCTACGACCTGCTGTGCGGCCAAGCCTTCCTCGGCCGGCACGGGCGGGCAGGTGTTTTGCAAAATGGCCTCGGAAAAAGCGGCCATTTCTGCCGTATACATATTGTTATGCTCCCCCGCAAAGGTCAGGGGCTTTGCCTCCTCACCCAGCATACGAATATAGACCTTTGCCTCTTTCCCGCACTGTGAAAAGCTGCCCTCTCCAAAAATGGCGCCCTTTCTACCGCAGATCTCAAAGCGCGTAGGCTCGGTAGACATATTGTAGTTGCAGGAGACGTACATGGTGGCACCGTTATTCATACGAGCCAATAGCTGACTGCTGTCCTCTACCGTATAGTCGTAGAACTGGTTGCCTGTCAGTGCCACGACCTCCTCTGCCTCCAGGCCGGACATATAGCGCAAAATGTCGATGCAATGCGTGCCAACGTCCATAAAGCCGCCACCGCCGCCAAGGCGGATATCCTGCCGCCAGATGCCATCTCCCTTGGGATAGTCAAACGACCATTGTGCCTTCAGCGAGACCAGCTCGCCAAGCACGCCATCCTCAATCAGCTCCTTAGCCCTCATATGATGGCGGTGAAAGCGCTCCATAAACGCCACGCCGAATTTCACCCCGGCGGCACGGCAGGCTTCCATCATCTCCCTGATCTCGGCCGTGTTCAGCCCAAGCGGCTTTTCACACAGCACATGCTTGCCGTGTGCGGCACAGCAAAGCACCTGCTCCCTATGCACAAAGAGGGGGGAGGCGATATACACGGCATCCACCTCCGGGCAAGCAGCGAGCTCCTCTGCCGTTATGTAGGCATATTGTGCGCCGAACGTAGCGCGTACCTCCTCAGCCACCTCGGCCTTCACATCCTGCACGGCTACCAGCTCTGCATTTTCTGCCAGTACCAAACCGGGGATTCCCTTGGTTTTGGCAATACCGCCGCAGCCAATGACACCCCATCTGATCCTCATATA
Organism: Eubacteriales bacterium; assembly: GCA_045631765.1. Taxonomy (GTDB): domain Bacteria; phylum Bacillota; class Clostridia; order Oscillospirales; family CAG-272; genus UBA1740. Next base: position 14,332 of record JAZQVK010000055.1, on the reverse strand, counting down.
TCCCACACTCCTTTGCTTTTTTCTCCATTATACAATAGCAAAGCGTGCAACGCAAGGGTAAAATTGTTGCTTCTCTGTGTATTTTTGTTACTTATTTCTTCAGCATCCCGCGCCAGATGGCAATGGGAATACAATTTGGCAGGATCTTCGAAAACAGGTGCTGCATCTTGGTGTACCAGTTACAGGTGCAGAGGATCTTACCCTTTTTCATGGCGCGCATGGCACATCCTACCGCGTATTCGACCGTCAGCATCGGTTTTTTCACGCGGGGGCCCTCTGATTTTTCGGTCTCGGCACGGTCAAAGAACTCGGTCTTGACCCAGCCGGGGCAAAAGACGGTCACACGGATGCCCTTATCCCTCACCTCGTAGGCTAAGGCCTGCGCGTAATGATAGACAAAGGCCTTGGTCGAGGCGTAGATATTAAAGCCCGGCAGGGGGGTAAAGACCGAGGCAGAGCCCACCTCTAACAGGTTGGAGCCGGGGATCATATAGGGGATGACCATGTGCGAGAGCAGCACGGTGGCCTTGATGTTGAGGTCGATCATGCCCACCGTATCCCGCTCGCTGACCTGGGTATAATCGCCGAACACGCCGTAGCCGGCGGCGTTGATCAGGTAGCGCACCTGCGGCTTGTTCTCCGAAAGCCAGGTGCGCACGGCCTCAATACCGGCCTCAGTGGCCAGATCTGCCTCCAGCACGGTAGCGTTTGGCAGCCGCTCTGCCAGGGCGGCCAGCCGCTGGCGGCGGCGGGCGATCAGCAAAAAGCCGTCTACCTCCCCTGTTTTTCGTATCTCCTCTGCAAAGCGGTGCCCGATACCGGAGGAGGCACCGGTGATGATCGCAATAGCCATATGTGTTCTCCTTATTTCTTTGTTGCGCTTAGTATATCACATTTTCCCCACAAAGTAAAGCGGCAATTCCTTTTGGCGCATATAATGGCATTGTACCGCATTCTTTTTAGATCATGAAAATATCGCTAATAGGTGGGGACGCGCGCATGCGCACGGTTGCCCGCCTTTTAGAAATGCACGGCGCCGCGGTGCGCTGCCTTGCTCTGCCGGAGGGGGCACCGCACCCGGTATACGACCTGTTTTCGGCCGTGCAGGGGGCAGAGGTGATCCTGCTTCCCCTGCCGGCCACACGAGATGGGGTCTTTCCCACCGCCGGCGCGGGGCTGCCTGTGCCGCGCCTTTCAGAGATCCTTTCCCTCACCGAGAATAAATGTCTTTTGCTGGGAGGCATGCTTTCGCCCACCCTGCTGGCCATGGCCGAGGCTGCCGGCGTGGAGAGCGCAGACTACTACCAAAGCGAGCGCCTGTTAGAGCGAAACGCCGCGCTGACAGCCGAGGCTGCCCTGGCCATGGCGGTGCTGGCGCAGCCCCTCTCGCTTGCCCACGCCACGGTATGCGTGATCGGCGCCGGGCGCATCGCGCGCCACCTTGCCCTGCTGCTGCGTGCCTTTTCGGCACGGGTGCTGGTATATGCCCGCTCGCCCGGCGCGCGCGAGACGGCTGCCACCTGGGGCGCCGAGGTACACGCCATTTCCCCAGGCGAGCCACTGCTGTTAGCGCGCGGCGCGCGCCTGGTCTTTTGCACCGTGCCGGCCTTGCTGTTTGACAGCACCGCCATCGCGGCCATGGAGCCGGGCACTGTTTTTTACGACCTGGGTGGCGGCGCCATCGACCGCGAGGCAGCGACGGCGCGCGGCATTCTAATGCCGCCGGCGGCCGGCCTGCCGGGCAAGATCTCACCCGAGAGCGCCGGGCAATACCTATTTGACGAAATACAAACCATTCTGTTAGAGAAACGAGGTGTCCTTCTTTGATTGGATATGCCTTTTGCGGCTCCTTTTGCACCCTTTCTGCCTCTCTTACCGCCCTGCGTGAGCTGCTGGCCGAGGGGCTTGCCGTTCAGCCGATCATGTCGGCTTCCACCTATGAGACCGATACGCGCTTTTTTAGCGCCGCTGCCCTGCGCGATGAGGTAGAGACGCTGTGTGGGCGGCCGATCATTCACACCATTGTCGATGCTGAGCCGCTGGGGCCCAAGACCCCCTTGGATTTTTTGATCATTGCCCCCTGCACGGGCAACACGCTGGCCAAAATGGCGCACGGCATCACCGATACCGCCGTGACCATGGCGGCCAAGGCGCATATGCGCACCGGCCGGCCGATGCTGCTGGCCCTGGCTTCAAACGACGCCATGTCTGCCAACCTGCAAAATCTGGCCGCGCTTTCCCTGCGCAAGGGGGTATATTTCGTACCCCTTGCGCAGGATGACCCGATCGCCAAGCCATCCTCGCTGGTGTCGGATTTTTCAAGGCTGAAGGAATCCTACCTGGCGGCAAAGCAGGGCGTACAGCTTCGTCCGCTATTTTTATAAAGCAAAAAAGGCGAGCAACGGCGACCTGCGATAAAGCAGGTCGCCGAACGATGTTTGCCCTTATGGGCAAGTGATGTCGGCTTTGCCTAATGATGTAGCCTTCGGCAATGATGTTGTGCCTTCGGCACAGTGGGCAAACATCACATCATTGCGACCTTCGGGAGCAACATCATTACGAACGAAGCGAGTAACATCATTTTTGCGTAAGCAAAAACATCACTTTTACCACCCGGTAGTAAAACGCGGTGTAACCCACTACACCTTGCAAAGCAAGGTGGTATACAAAAAGGACGAGATTTTCTCGTCCTTTTGTGTTGTGTTATAAAACTGCTTTACGGTAGGCACCCCGTTGCTCGCCTTTTTTGCGTTTGTTATTTATTCAACGTCCGGGTACAGCGTCTTGCCGTTGACAACCACGTCAGAGCCGTAGACGTTCTTGATGTGCTCGGCAACGATGCCGTTTTCGGGGGTGATGTCGGGGTTCGAGTAGGTGTTATCCGAGATCTCGATGTTCATGGCACCATTGAGGTGGATATCGGCCTCGTACTTGTTGCCCAGCTCGTTCACGGTACCGAAATCGTTGTTCTTGATGACCACGCCCTTAGCCGAGTTGATATATACGGCATAGTTGGTGGTACGGTTCTTGATCACGTTATCGGTAATGATGATATTCTTGTAAAGCAGGTAATCCTCATCTACACGAGAGCCAAGGCCCTCTACCGAGATGGGCGCGTAGCGGTCGATATTGCGGAAGTAGCCGGTGTGGTCGAACAGGTTGCGGGTAACCTCCATGTTCTCGGTAACGCCGGACTCGCCCCAGAAGATCTCATACAGGATGGCCGCGCAGGACATGCCGATGTTCTTGAAGGAGCAGTTGACGATCTTGGAATCGGATGCCTTGATCAAGAGGCCGCGAGAGCGGATGTTGCGCACCAGCACGTTATCAAAGATAAAGCCGTTGGAGGCCAGCGACATATTGTCGATGAGCACCTTGTCGCCGGGGCGGTCGTCGGGCGTGTTGCGGGCAAGATCGTAGCCCTCCAGCGCCTTAAAGTTAACGGCCTCGGTCGCCACGGTCACGCTCTTCATCAGGTACTCGGTGCCGTATTCGGGCGCGATGGCCTTGCCGGCGGATACGGTAGCCGTCAGCGCGGGGGTATCGCAGACCAGCTGGCCGGCCGAGTTATACACGTATACGCGGTCGCCGACCGAGAAATCGGCGCAGAAGCCGCCACAGGTATGCTTCTCATATTTCTCTCTGCCGTGGTAGTTGTAGCTGAACATAGAGAGGCAGCCCTTGTAGACCACGGTGGTGGTGCCATCACCGTTATCGGCCATCGAGGCGATACGGGCGTGGGTGTGGTTTTGGTTGGTACCATCGTCACACATATTTTCAAACAGGCAGGCCACGCATACCGAGCCCTGGGCGCAGCGGGTGGTGTGCGTTGCGTCGATCGAGCCGATGTGGCAGGGCGAGCCGCGGAAGCGGCCAAGCTCATCCTGATATACCTCGGTCGAAACGTTATACTTCTTCTCGATCTCACGGTACCAGTTGTAGGTCTCCTCGTCGATCACCTCGCCCGAGCGGGTGGTGTTCAGCACGCGGTAGTAGGTGGTAGCCGTCTTATTATCATGCTCGACCCAGGCAAAGCCGGCAGCGCCGCCGTACATGGTCAGATCGTAGAACACGACATTCTCACAGCCGGCCTGCACGGGAATGGTGGTGCCGCCGTTGCAGCCACGGCAGGTCAGGATATCGCCCTCGGCCAGACGGTTGTATACATCGGCCGCAACACGCATGCGGCGGGTACCGTCCTCGCCGGTCTCCTCCAGCGTCCAGAAGCCGGCATCCATGTAGGCGTAGAAGGTGCCCATTCTCTGCGCGCCCATACCCGTGGTATTGTAGTAGGCCTTGTTGGAATCACCAAACTCATCCATCAAGCCGGCACCGGTGACCACGCGTACCCAGCCGGTCACGCCGTCCTCCTCCATGCCCAGCTTCTCGAGCAGGAATACCTGGCCGCAGGACTGCTGCTTGAAGGCGAAGGTAATACCCTTCAGGGTCACGTTCTTGGCACCGCGGAAGTTCGCCTGGCTGCCCAGATCCTTCTGGCGCTCGGCATACACGCCGTAGGCGTAAACGGTGGTGTTCGATGCCTCGGGCGGGAAGCTCCATGCCTCATCCGAGCAGTAGGCACCGGGGGGAACGATCACGACCTCCTCGTTCAGCACGCGGTTGTTGATATACTTGGCAAGCGGCAGCTCGCTCTTGCCATCCGGGTCACGAACGACGGCGTTACGCGGCATGCCCACGAACAGATCCTTATCCACGTGGGGCAAAAGCTTCTCGTCTGCGCCGTAGGGCAGGCGGGCATCTACGTCCATGAGGTTGTTACCGTTGGCATTCTCGTTGCCGGACTGTACCGTATCATCCCCCGTGCAGTTGCAATCGGCGATGATGTAGTTGTTATCGGTAGCGGTCAGGGCGTGCTTGATCTGGTTTTCGATCACGTATACGGCGTGGCAATTCTTTACCGTCGCGCAGCACATGCTGTTCTTCAGGATAACGGTGTTCTTGGCGCCCTCGGCAATGATGGGGCCACGGGATTTGTTCATAGCGGCGATCATATTCACGCCTGCGCCAAACGAAATACCGGCCTCACCCTTCAGGGTGCTATACATGATCTGCGCATTGCTTGCGGCGGTGGCTACGGCTACGCCCTTACCCTCGATCACGCAGTCGCGTACCAAGGTGCCATTCTTTGCCTTGTCGGCAATACCGGCCTCTTCAAAAAGCAGAACAGAGCGCAGAACCGACAGCTCGTCTGCCTCGTTCTCAATGGCTACCTTGCCCTCGATACGGCAGCAGCAGAGCGTGGTGCCGGCAGCGGCAGCGGAAACGCGAACGGTACCGCGTACGACCAGGCCAGAGACCCTTGCCGGCGTGCTGATCACCAGGTCGCCATCATAGATGGCGCCGGCGGCATTCCATTCGCCGGTGGCAAGAGCGGCTTGCGCCTCGGCAGCGGTAACGGTGGCCTTGGCATCCCCCTCGATCACGCGCAAGGCGGGGGCCGATGCGGGAAGGCGTGCGCCTTTTTCACAGAGTATGCTTTTCATAATTCTCTCCTTTTCCGTGGGGTGGCTTTATGCCGATTTCCCCTTTCGGTTGCCCGATCGTATTGGAAAATTTTTGTTTTTCGAGCATCTTCATTTTACCATGCTTTACTAAAAAATAACAATTGACGATATCAACAAAAATAATTTTATTTTTTGTACAATTTCCACAAAAAATTTGCTTTTGCTGTTTTTTGCTGCCACAGCCGGTCTTTTTTCATATCCCGCAGGGCGCGCGCATACATTACAAGGAGCCGGCTTGCCGGTCTTTATGCCGGGAGGGGAAACGATGTCTGGTGTGCGCCGCTATATCAAAAATGCGCTGATCTTGGTGGGGGCAGCCCTGCTGATGCGGAGCGTTTCGCTCTTGTTCAATGCTTACGTCAGCCAAAAAATAGGGGCTGAGGGCATGGGTCTGTTTTCGCTGATCATGAGTGTATACGGCTTTGCTGTGACCTTTGCCACCTCCGGCATCAACCTGGCAGTGACGCGCCTATGCGCGGAGGCGATCGGCGCCGGGCGGGAGGAGGACGTGCGCGCTACCCTCCGTCGTGCCGTTCTTCACGCCCTGCTTTTCGGCGGGGTCGCCTCGCTCACCCTGTTTCTGCTGGCAGAGCCGATTGGCATGGGGCTGCTGCGGGACGCGCGTACCATCCCCTCGCTGCGGCTGCTTGCCTGTAGCATGGTGCCGATTGCCCTTTCCTCTGTCCTTTCGGGCTATTTTACCGCCGTGCGGCGGGTAGCGCGCAACGCCGTGACCCAGCTTTTTGAGCAGGGCGTGCGCATGATGCTGACGGTGTACGGCCTGCTGGCCCTGGCCCCGGCCGGGCTGACCTATGCGTGTTTAGCGCTGGTGGGCGGCTCAGCACTGGCGGAATTTTGCTCTTTCTTTTTTCTGCTGCTGCAATACAGGCTGGACAGGCGCCGCCACGCGCGCGGTGTGCCGGTCGGCGGGGGGCGTGGGCTGATGGCCAGACTGCTTGGCATCTCGATGCCGATAGCCCTTTCGACCTACGTGCGCTCCGGCCTGGTGACGGCCGAGCATATTCTGATCCCACTCTGTCTGACAAGCGGTGGGGGCGACCGCACGGCGGCGCTGGCCTCTTACGGCGTGCTGCACGGCATGGCGGTGCCGCTTTTGCTTTTTCCCACGGCGATCTCCTCTGCCTTTTCCGGCCTGCTGGTGCCCGAGATGGCAGAGGCGCGCGCCCGGGGTGAAGAGGGGCATATTCGCTATATGGCCGAGCGAGCGATCAGCTTTACCCTGTTTTTTTCCTTTCTCTCGGCCGGGCTGCTTGCCGCCTGCTCGCGCGAGCTGGGGCTTTTGCTGTACGGCAGCGCCGAGGCGGGGCACTATATCCGCCTGCTGGCGCCGGTGGCGGTGATCATGTATGTAGATACCACCGTAGACGCCATCTTGAAGGGGCTTGGCCACCAGGTCTTTTCGATGGGGGTGAATATTGCCGATTCACTGCTCTCGATCCTTCTCGTTTGCCTGCTGCTGCCGCGCCTTGGGGCAGAGGGCTACGTATACGTGATCCTTTTGGCCGAGCTGTTTAACTTTTCGCTCAGTATCACCCGGCTGCACAACGCCATCGCCTTTCGCTTTTCACTCTACCGCTACGCCCTGGCTCCCTTTCTTGCCACGGTAGGTGCCACCTCGCTTGTGCGCCTGCTGCCCATTCCCTTTGCGCCGCTTGGCTTATGCCTGCAAATGCTGCTCTCTGCCCTGCTCTATCTTTTCCTGCTGCTGATGCTGGGCGTTTTTCCGCGCAAGGAGCTTACCTGGCTGCGCTCTATGCTGCACAAAACGAGCCCCGGCGTATAGCCATACTTTCATACATCGCTCTCTTGACTTGCGGGGCTGGTTATGGTATAATGGTGGTGGCGAAAACGGATATTTTGTCGACGGAGAAGAACATTGCTCTCTCCTTGGTAGTCTGTTATAATAATAACATCTTTTTGCATATCAAACGCAAATCGAAATCGTAAAAATAGCAATAGAAATCCCGTTTTTGCCTCTGTTATAATATTTTATAAATAGAAGGGAACGGCTATGGAATTTGAGCGCTGCTGCTTTACAGGGCATCGCAAGCTGGCTCCGCCGCTGCTGCCGGCGCTATGCGCGCAGCTGGATGCCACGCTGCTGGCCTTGTACAACGTGGGCTGCCGCCATTTTTACGCGGGCGGTGCCATGGGCTTTGACACGCTGGCGGCAGAGCGAACGCTGCTTTTGCGAAATACCTACCCCTCACTTGCGCTGCATCTGCTGCTTCCCTGCCGGGGGCAGACGGGCGGCTGGCCGACAGCGGAGCTTTTTCGCTACGAGGCACTTCTTGCCCAATGCGACAGCTATCAATATATCTCAGAGCAGTATTCCCCCAGCGCCATGACCACACGCAACCACGCCCTGGTAGCGCACGCTGACGTGTGCGTGGCCTTTCTGCAACAGGAGGCCAGCGGCACGGGGCAAACCGTGCGCGCTGCCAAGAAGGCCGGTCTGACGGTCATTAACCTGGCAGACAAGCTGCCGGCAAACCAAACGAATGAGGTGACGCTTTGAAGCATTCCTTTCGTGGAGGCATCCACATCAACGAGCACAAAAACACGGCTCTCTGCCCGATCACACCCCTGCCACCGCCAAAAACGGTGGCTATTCCGCTTTCCCAGCATATCGGTGTGCCCTGCGCGCCGCTGGTGGCGGTTGGTGACTACGTCAAGAAGGGGCAGCCGATCGGCCGTGCTGAGGGCGGGCTGTTTTGCCCGATCCACAGCAGCGTTTCCGGTAAGGTGATCGCCATTCGCCGCCGCCAAAGCATGCACGGACAGGCCCTGACCGATATCGTAATCGAAAACGACGGAGCGAACCTCTGGCACGAAAGCGTCATGGAAGCCGAGCAGCCGACAGACAGCCTCACGCCTGAGGAGATCATTGCCGCCACCGAGGCGGCAGGCGTGTGCGGTATGGGCGGCGCCTCCTTCCCCACGCATGCCAAGATCCGATCGGCGCTGGGCAAGGTGGACACCCTGCTGATCAACTGTGCCGAATGTGAGCCGTACATCACCGCCAACCACCGCCTGCTGCTGGAATCCCCACATGACGTGCTGCGCGGCACGCTGCTGCTTTTGCGCGCGCTGGGGCTTTCGCACGGCAGCCTGGTGGTAGAGGATAACAAGGCGGATGCCATCCTGCTGCTGCGCCGCCTGTGCGAGGAGGGCTACCCTGCTATTTCGGTAGAGGTGGTACGCACCAAGTACCCGCAGGGGGATGAGCGACAGCTGATCTACGCGATCACCGGCCGCCAGCTGCCGCCCGGCAAGCTGCCGGCGGATATCGGCTGCGTGGTCTTTAATGCCGAAACGGCAGCGGCCATCTACCGCGCCGCCGCCTGGCACAAGCCGCTTTGCGAGCGCATCGTCACCGTAGACGGTGACTGCATCCGTGAGCCGAAAAACCTGCTGGTGCCGGTTGGCACGCCCTTCTCTGACCTGATCGAGGCCTGCGGCGGGCTATGCAAAACGCCGGAGCGCCTGGTTTCCGGCGGGCCGATGATGGGCTTTGCCGTCTGGTGGGCAGACGAGCCTGTGACCAAGGGCACCTCAGCCGTGCTGGCCCTTTCGGATGCGGACACAGACGGCTACCTTGGCGAGCATGACTGCATTCGCTGCGGCCGCTGCGTAGGGGTATGCCCCATGCACCTGTTGCCAAACTACATTGCCTCTTACACCCGCATTGGTGATTACGAGGCAGCGGCCGAAAACGGGGCCATGAGCTGCGTGGAATGCGGCTCCTGCGCCTATATCTGCCCGGCCGGCATTCCCATCGTGCAATTCGTGCGCGCGGCCAAGACCGTGCTGCGCCAGAAAAAATCCTGAAAGAGAGGTGCCCCGTGCAAGAACAGCTTCATTCAACCACACCCGTGGCGCTTCCCGACCAGCTGACGGTGGCCGCCTCGCCCCACGAAAAAAGCCGCACCCACGTGCCGCACCTGATGCGCGACGTGCTGATCGCCCTGATGCCCGCCTGCCTGTTCGGTATTTTTTGGTTTGGCTGGCAGGCAGCGCTGCTATGCGTTGTTTCGGTGGCAACCTGCGTGGCGGCCGAATATCTCTACCAAAGGCTGCTGCATCGCCCGATCACCGTGCGTGACGGCTCTGCCGCTGTGACCGGCCTGCTGCTGGCCATGAACCTGCCCTATACCTTCCCCCTGCCGATGCTGATCGTGGGTGACCTGTTTGCCATTTTGGTGGTCAAGCAGCTTTTTGGCGGCCTTGGCAAGAATATCGTTAACCCTGCGCTGGCGGCACGCGTCTTTCTATTCTCCTCCTTTCCCGCCGCTATGGCCGGCTTCCCGGCGCGGCCGGGTCTTGGCAGCAGCTATGTCGATGCCGTGGCCACGGCCACCCCGCTTTCGCTGCTGAAGGAGGGCGGCGTGACCGAATTTTCGGTAACCGACCTGTTTTTCGGCACCACGGGCGGCTGCATTGGCGAGGTCTCTGCCCTGCTGTTGCTGGTGGGCGGCGTATACCTGCTTTGCCGCCGGGTGATCGCCTGGCAGATCCCTGTCTCCTACCTGGGCACGGTGGCGATATTGACCTTCCTCTTTCCCCGTGCGGACGGCAGGCTGGAGAGTATGCTGCTGGAGCTTTGCGCCGGCGGCCTGCTGCTGGGTGCCTTCTTTATGGCGACCGACTACGTGACCAGCCCCGTTACGCGTGGCGGGCGGCTGCTCTTTGGCGCACTGTGCGGCGCCATTACGGTGCTGATCCGCTATTTCGGTGCCTACCCCGAGGGGGTCTCCTTCGCGATTCTGATCGGCAATCTGCTGGTCTATTACTTAGACAAATTTACCCGCCCCACCCCCTTTGGCAAAAGGAGGGCAAAAAAATGACCGGATGGCGTTATTATGGCCGCATTGGCGGCACGCTGCTGATCATCTGTACGGCGGTGGCACTGCTGCTGGCTGCGGTAAACGTAGCCACGCGCGACGTGATCGCCGCAGGTGAGCAGCGGGAGAGAGAGGCGGCAACCATCTCGCTCTTCCCCACCTTTACCGATATGGAGGAGCTGGCAGGCAGCTACCCCGAGGGGGTACATACCGTTTACCGTATCGCAGCTGACGGTAGCCTGCTTGGCTATGCAGTGAATCTGGAGACTCGCGGTTTTGGCGGCATGATACAAATGGTGGTCGGGCTGGATACGAGCGGTGCCGTTTGCGGCCTGCGCGTGCTTTCGCATGCCGAGACCCCCGGCCTTGGCAGCCGCGCCATGCTGGAAAGCTACCTGGCCGGCTACCGCGGCATGCGCCACGAGCCGGTGCTGGGCGCGGATATTGATGCCGTTTCGGGCGCTACTATTTCCTCGCGCGCCGTGAAAAACGGCGTGGCCCTGGCACTATCGCTGAAGTTAGGAGGTGGCGAGGCATGAAAAACGAAAAAACCTCCTTCTACCGCCGGCACCTGATCGAGGGGCTGTTTACCAACAACCCCACCTTTGTACAGCTGCTGGGCATGTGCCCGACCCTGGCGGTGACGACCTCGCTTGAAAATGCCATCGGCATGGGCCTTTCGGCCACCGCGGTGCTGATGTTCTCAAATCTGTTTATTTCCCTGCTGCGCAAGCGCATACCGACCGAGGTGCGCATTGCCGCCTACATCGTGATCATTTCCGGCTTTGTGACGGCTATTGAGATGCTGCTGCACGCCTTTATCCCCTCGCTGTACGCCTCGCTTGGCCTGTTTATCCCGCTGATCGTGGTCAACTGCATCATCTTAGCGCGGGCAGAGGCCTTTGCCTCGAAGAACCCGCCCCTGCACGCGCTCTTTGACGGGCTTTCCATGGGTCTTGGCTTTACCCTTGCCCTTTCCCTACTTGGCTTTATTCGCGAGCTGCTGGGCGCGGGCACGGTGCTGGGCTATGACGTCACGCTGGGCGTCGCACAGCCGATGCTCTTCTTCATCATGCCGGCAGGCGCCTTCTTTACGCTGGCATTTCTGATCGCGGCGGCCAACGCCATTCGCGCAAGAGCCGCCAAGAAGAAGGAGAACGCAGAAAAGGAGGATGGTGCCAATGGCTGATATCTTTGCCATCATGCTTTCGGCCGTGCTGATCGAGAATTTTATCTTCTCGCGCTTCTACGGCTGCTGCCCGTTCCTCGGTGTTTCTGAAAAGCCGGCTACCGCGCTTGGCATGGGCTGTGCGGTAGTATTTGTCATGACCCTTTCCTCGGCCCTGACGCACGCGATCTATTATTTCATTTTAGTACCCTTTGCGCTGACCTATCTGAAAACGATCGCCTTTATTCTGGCCATTGCGGCGCTCGTGCAGTTTATCGAGATGTTCTTGCGCCGGTTTTTGCCCGCCCTGCACGGGGCGCTGGGCATCTACCTACCGCTGATCACCACCAACTGTGCCGTGCTGGGCGCCGCCCTACTGAATATTGAAAACGGCTTTGACTTTTTGCACGCCGTGGTCTTTGGCTTTTCGGCCGGCCTTGGCTTTACCATGGCCATCGTCATCTTTGCCGGGGTACGGCAAAAAATGGCCTTTTGCACACCGCCCAAGCCCTTTCGCGGCTTTCCGCTCACCCTGCTGGCAGCCGCGCTGGCGGCGCTGGCCTTTTCCGGCTTTTCCGGCATGCAGATCGGGTAAGGAGGTGCCTGTATGAGAATAGAAGAATTTCTCTACCCCCTGCTTTGGTTTGCGCTGCTTGGCGGCGGCTTTGGCCTGGTGCTGGCGCTGGCGGCACGCATCTTTGCCGTAAAGCAGGACGAGCGTATTCCCAAAATCGAAGAGGCATTGCCCGGCGCCAACTGCGGTGGCTGTGGCTATAGCGGCTGTGCCGCGTATGCCGCAGCGATCGTGAAGGGCGAGGCACCTGTAAACCGCTGCGCGGTGGGTGGCGCTGCCGCCGCAGAAGAGATCGCTGCTATTATGGGCGTAGAGGCAGCGCCAACAGAGGCACGCCGTGCCTACGTGCTTTGCTGTGGCGAGCACGGCGTGGCACAGGAAAAATACCGCTACGAGGGCGCGCCCGATTGCGCCTCGGCCGCCCGGCTGGGCGGCGGCCCCAAGACCTGCCCGCAAAGCTGCATCGGCCTTGGCAGCTGCGCTGCCGCCTGCCCGTTTGGCGCCATTACGGCCGAAAACGGCCTGGCTAAGGTAGACCCTGCCCTTTGCACCGGCTGCGGCACCTGCCTTTCCGCCTGCCCGAAGCGCCTGATCCACCTGATACCGGCCTCGGCCAGCTATGCGGTGTTCTGCCGCTCGAGTGAAAGCGGCAAGGAGACCCGCGCCGCCTGCACGGCCGGCTGCATTGGCTGCCGCATCTGTGAAAAGAAGTGCCCCACCGGCGCTATCCGTGTAGAGGGTAACCTGGCCGAGATCAATTACGATCTATGCACCGGCTGCGGCGCGTGTGCCGAGGCCTGTCCACGAAAAATCATACGCGAGTTATAAAGAAAGCGGCATCTGCTATCAAGCGGGTGCCGCTTTTTCGCAATTTTGTTATGGTTTTTTTGCGCGGAATATGCTATACTGTCAGCAGAACCGGTTCAGAAAACATGGGGAGGAAAAAACTATGACCATAGGCGAAAGAATCAAGGAACTACGCAAGAAAAAGGATCTGACCCAAGAAAAGGTAGCGGATTTCCTTTGCGTATCCTATCAAGCCGTTTCCAAGTGGGAGTGCGGCCTGTCCAGCCCTGATCTTGCTCTGATCGTTCCTCTGGCCAAGCTGTTGGGGGTGACCACCGACGAACTGTTGGGCGCGGCTCCCGACGAGACCGATACACAAAGAGAGACCTTGGAGTCGGCTTACAACAAGACCTTTGAAACGGGGGATATCTGTGAGCGTATTCGGATCTCCGAGGAGGCGGTTCGCGCCTTCCCCGGGGATATGCGGTGGCTGAACCGTTATGCGTGGGACGTGTGGTGTAACGCCATCGATGCAGAGATCAACAATCCCGAAGCCTTTGGGACCGAGCGGGAGAAAGCCATAAAAATGTTTGATACCGTGATCCAGAACGTGGAGGATGACGGCGAGAAAGCCTATGCGATTGAAGGTATCACCCAATGTCTGTGCGGAAATGGGCAAAAGGATCAAGCCCGTAAGTACGTGGAGCTGTTTCCCGAGATCAAGGTGAATCCTTCCCGCAGAGATCACCTGCTGGCTATGTGTATGTCGGGGGATGAACAGCTTCACTTCATGCAGGAATGTCTGAACAATAAGCTGGATGATCTGATCCAAGATCTTGTCTGGGGCGGACGCCGGGATCGAGCCGCCGCTTGCGAGGCCGCCGAGGGTGTTCTCAAAGCCATGTTTCCCGATGAGAACTATCTCTATCACAACCATTCCATGAGCCATATACAATTCCGCAAGGCCGAGCTGGCGGCCGACGCGGGACAAAATGACGAGGCCTTGGAGCGATTGAAGGATGCTATGTACCACGCCGAGGAGTACGACCGCATGGACACGGGATGTCCCGGGGTCTACACCTATACCGCGCCCCTTTTTCAGGGACAGACCATTGACTCCCGTCAGTGGTGTCATTCGGGGACGGGGACTCTGGCGGATGATATCCGATCCATGAGTCACAGGGACGTGTTCAACGGCTTGCGGGATCTTCCGTCCTTTCAAGAGATATTCAAGTAATCAAAAAAAGCATCGCGGAAAAGCTCTGCGATGCTTTTTGATGTGTGATTACAGCAGATAACTCGGCATCTTCTGCCCGATCTGCACCTTCTCCGCAGGCTTCTTCTCGTCGTGACCGATGACAGCGGCCACGGTCTCGGGAGCGACGTTGGCCAGTACGGCGGTCTCCACGGCGGG
>JAZQVK010000054.1:0-2213 GCA_045631765.1 Eubacteriales bacterium | reverse complement strand
TCCCTCCCGGAGGGAGCCTTAGATAGAGGGAGGCTTTACTGCCTCTCGCAATTTTCAAAAAGGAGACCGTATGACCTTAGAACAGATCGGCGTGGTGGCTGGTATTTTGGTAGCGTTTTTATCGCTGCTGATGCCGCTTGTGCGGCTGAACGGACTGCTTTCCCGCCTCAACGCCCTGCTTGACGGCTTAGAGATGCGCACGCTGCGCTGCGAGGCGCGCTTAGACGAGCTGGAGGCACGGCTATGCCGAGACGAGGCAAGCATAGCAACCGTTCGTGAATCGCTCTTTCACGCGCACCACCGCCTGGACGAGCTGAACAAAGAATAACCAAAGGGGAGGAAAAACCTGTGGAAAACATCATTTTAACCATCCTGGCGGCTCTGGCCGCTGCCGGCTGTGTGGCGGCTGCCGTCTTTTTTGCGCGAAACGGCCTTTCTGCCCATGCCAAGCGCATCCTGCTTGGTCTGGTGGCCGAGGCGGAGGCCTATTTCGGCGCGGGCACCGGGGCGATCAAGCTATCCTCTGTGCTGGGCAAGCTGTACGCCGCGATGCCGCCCCTGATGCAGATTCTCTTTCGCCGTGAGACGATCGAGGGCTGGATCGAGGAGGCCGTTTCGGCGCTGAAGGCCTACCTGCGCGAGGCGGAAGGCGAGGGCTGCTGATGAAGATCCTTGATAGCATTATGCGCCTGTGCGGCCGTGGCGGCGCCAAAAACCACCTGCGCGGCGAGGAGACCATTCTCTGCCACACGCCGGACGGCAGGCCGCAGCGCGAGGCAGAGATCCTTGCCTTTCTGACCGACGAGCTGCGCCGCCGGCGTGACGAGCGCCAGCCGCTTGAGCGGCAATGGGTGCTAAACGCCGACTTTTTTGCCGGCCGGCAAAACTGTGCCCTGTGTGCCGAGAGCGGCGAGATCCAACACTTTACGCCCGAGCACAGCTACGAGGAGCAGGGGGTATACAACCGCATCGCACCGCTGATCGAAACGCGAATTGCCTCGCTGCGCGCCCTTTCCTACCAGATGACGGTACGCCCGCGCACCAACGAGGCTGAGGACTGCGAAAAGAGCGAGATCGCCACCGAGCTGCTGCGCTACACGCAGGCGGCGGGCGGCTTTCATGACAAAAAGGACCGTCTGCTGCTGGAGAGCGAGCTGTACGGCACCGCCTTTCTCTTTTCCTACTGGCAGGGCGCGGGCGGCGACAAGGCCGAGGCCGCGAGTCAGACGCCGGAGGAGGGCAACCTGCACTACGCGGTGCTTTCGCCCTTTTCGGTATTTCCGGAATCGCTCTACCGTGCCGAGGTTTCTGAGCAGGGCAGCATTCTCTTGTGCGAGGTAATGACCTTAGACGAGATCGAGACGGCCTACGGCGTGCGCCCGACCGGCGGCGATGCCGACACCTACGCCCTGCTGCCGGGCGAAAACGGGCAGAGCTACGGCGGCACGGCCACGGCCTTTTCGATGCAGAGCCGCCGCGCCGAGGACAGCGCCGTGGTGCTGACCTACTTAGAGCGGCCGAGCGCCCGCTTTGCGCACGGGCGGCTGATCATGGCGGCGGGCGACCGCCTGCTGTGGTACAGCGACCTGCCCTATGACGAGATCCCGCTGGTGGCGCTGAAGTGTAAGGAGGCCTGCGGCCAGTTCTTTGGTCGCTCGGTGATCCCGGAGCTGATCCCGCTACAGCGCGCCTACAACGGCGTGAAGAACAAGATCCACGACTATATCCGCGCGGTGGCGGCCAACCCGCTGCTGGTGCCCGAGGGCGCGATCGCGGATATTGACGATCTGGCCACGCGCGGTCTGCCGCCCGGCGAGATCGTGGAATACAACAGCGAGCGCGGGCGGCCGGAGCCGCTTTCCCCTGCCCCGCTGCCAAGCGAGCTGCGCATGGAATGTGAGCAGCTGTGCACGGATATGGAGTACGTGGCCGGTGTTTCTCAGCTGATGATGCTGGGCAAGGCGCCGGACGGCGTTACCTCCGGCGTGGCGATCGAGAACCTGCGCCAGATCGACAACACGCGCTTAGCCCTCACGGGCGACAACCTGCGCCGCGCGGTGCGCCGCCTGGCGGTGATCTGGCTGCGGCTGTACAAGCGCTACACCAGCGGCTACGGCACACTTTCGATCGCGGGCGGCAACCGTGCCGCCGGGGTGCTTTGCTTCTGTTCGGAGGACCTCAACTCCTTTGACGTGGAGTTTGACGCCGAAAAC
>JAZQVK010000053.1:0-3366 GCA_045631765.1 Eubacteriales bacterium | reverse complement strand
CTCTTGATAGGTATTCTCTTTCCCGGTTGATATGCTTTATAAAACAAAGCAAGAATAAATTTTATTTCTTTGCTTATTGTCACTACCCGTTACTCCCTCAGTCACGGCAAGCCGTGACAGCTCCCTCCCGGAGGGAGCCTTGGTTTCGCCTGGCGGCGAAAGGATCCTTCGCCGGAGGCTCAGGATGACAGTAGAAAAAGAACGCAAGCACCTGTGAACGTAAAAAGAGCCGACCACCGTCGGCTCTTTTGCTAATTACTATGCTTTTGTTAAATCTTTATAATCCTTAAAGCTTTCTATGAAATCCAAAACAAAAGCCCTTTCATCTTGAGAAAAATTTGCTGTCAGTTCATTTATACGACTAATAAAATGTGCTTGTCCAGCGGCGGTATTCAAATCACCAAACAAAAGACTATCTACAGAAACCTCTAATGCGTTTGCTATTTTCACCAACGTTTCCACAGATGGAATGCCTTTTGCCCTCTCAATTTGCCCGATAAAAGTAGTAGAGACATCTAATTTTTCTGCCAACTGCTCTAATGTATATTTTTTTAATTTTCGTTGCTTTCTAATTTGATTTCCCAGAAACTCATAGTTCAAAACATTCACACCTGCCTTTATTTTATTTTATAATAGTCCAAAGCGCATTAACAGATGCTAATATTTCAAAATATTAACTAAAATCTTTATTTTGTATTGACAATTTGTAGATTCAGATGTAAAATAAACTTAACCACATTGCATGTCGCCTGTGACATGCATGATATTTATATGTTTTTTGACATTAGAGGTAAAACATGAAAAAATTAATGACTTGTTTTCTCATCCTTTCACTTCTTCTTGTGTTTTCTGGCTGTGCTGCCAGCAATAGCGATCCTCAAAGTGGTAGCAATTCTCCTTTTCCAAGCCAAGGCTCCACAAATAAAAATCCGCCACCTACCGTAGATTTTGAAACAAATGGTGGCAGCTATATAAAATCTCAGCAGACAAAAACAATTACATCGCTTCCCTATACGGAAAAGGAGAATTGCCTTTTTGACGGTTGGTATTTAGATGAAAATTTCTCTTCCGCCGCATCGTTCCCTTTAACGGTAGAAAAAAATACTACGTTGTATGCAAAGTGGTTAGACTTACAATCCTCTACCTTCTGTGAAAGCGGCTCAATAAAATGGGGAAAAGGACACAGCTCCAGCATCACATACTACGTGACCCCTTCTGGCTTTGATCTTGAAAAGCTTGCAAGCAAGGGCTATCATATGAAAATTACCGTTTCTTATGATGTCCATTATCGTAAAGATTATGATGTTCTTTGGGATATCGGATACGCTGGATCTCCTAAATATGAAGCATATCTTTTGAATTCTGACGGTTTAGGCGATATAAACGAAAACATGTCCACGGCAACTAATTCAATTACGCGTTCTTTGGTGTATTCTTCCTCGGTAGCAGATCTCAAAAATCAACGGCTAACGCTTACATTTTCAACAAATAACATTCAAAACATCATCTATTTTAGCAATATTGTTATTCAATATCAATGCTATAAGTAAAGCAAAGCGCCGACCATGTGGTCGTCGCTTTGCTTTACTTATTGAACAGCTTCTTAAAAAAGCTGGTGCTTTTTTCGTTGTTGCTTTCGCCGCAGGAGTCGGCAAAGGAGCGCAGGGCCTCCTTTTGCTTGGCGTTGAGCCCGCGCGGGATCTCGACGTTCACGGTGAGGTAGAGGTTACCCTTGGCACGCGGCTGGTTGATGTTGGGAATACCGCGTCCGCGCAGGGTGAAGGTGGTGCCCGTCTGGGTTCCCTCGCCGATGGTATACTTTTCCGTCCCCTCCAGCGTGGGGATATCAATCTCAGCACCGAGCGCCGCCTGGGCGAAGGTGATGGGCACCTCGCAATAGATATCCATACCGTCACGCTCGAAGATGGCGTGCTCGCGCACGCGCACCTCGATCACGAGATCGCCTGCCGTGCCGCCGTCGCGGCCGGCGTTGCCCTCGCCGCGCAGCGCAATGCGCTGCTCGTTATCAATGCCGGCGGGAATGGTGACAGATAGCTTCTTCGTCACCTTTACGTAGCCCTTACCGCGGCAGTTGCCGCAGGGGTTCTTCACGATCTTGCCGGCGCCGTTACAGGCCGAGCAGGGGCGCGAGGTCTGAAAAATGCCGAGCGGCGAATTTTGCTGCACGGTGACCTGGCCGCTGCCGCGGCAGACCGAGCAGGTCTCGACCGCCGAGCCGGGCGCCGCGCCCGAGCCGTGGCAATCCGAGCAGGCCTCTACGTGGTCAAAGCTGATATCCTTTTTACAGCCGGCAACCGCTTCCTCGAAGCTAATGGTCAGGCGGGTGAGCACGTCGCTGCCGCGCATAGGCCCGCGCCGGCGCGAGGAGGAGCCGCCGCCACCGCCACCAAAGAAGGAGGAGAAGATATCGCCAAAGTCAAAGCCGCCAAAATCACCAAAGCCGCCAAAGCCGCTGCCGCCACCGGCGGCGGGGTCAAAGGCCGCGTGGCCAAACTGGTCGTACTTCTGCCGTTTTTCCGGTTCGGAAAGCACGGCGTAGGCCTCGTTGACCTCTTTAAACTTCTGCTCTGCCTCTTTATCACCGGGATTCATATCCGGGTGGTATTTCTTGGCCAGCACGCGGTAGGCCTTTTTGATCTCCGCGTCGCTAGCCGACTTCTCTACCCCCAGGACCTGATAATAATCTTGTTTTTCTGCCATAGTATCTCCCTAACCGGGTAAAGGCTGCCGGCATAGCCGGCAGCCTTTGATCGGCTAATTCGCTTATTTCGTGGTCTTATCCTCGTAGTCGGCGTTGTAGTAGGTGTTATCACCGCCCTGGCCGGCATTCGGGTCGGCACCGGGGTTGGCGCCTGCCTCTGCCTGCTGCTGCTTATACAGCTGCTCGGAAATGGCGTAGAAGGACTTTTCCAGCGCCTCGGTATCGGCCTTGATGGCATCGGTATCTCCGCCGGCCACGGTGGAGCGGAGCTTCTCAATAGCCTCCTTCACAGGACCCTTATCCTCGTCGCTTACCTTGTCACCGATCTCACCCAGGGTCTTCTCACTCTGGAAAATGAGGGTTTCGGCATGGTTCTTGGTGTCCACCGCTTCCTTTTGCTTCTTATCCTGCTCGGCAAACTGCTCTGCCTCGCGCACGGCGCGATCAATATCCTCTTGGGACATGTTGGTAGAGGAGGTGATGGTGATGTGTGTTTCCTTGCCCGTGCCCTTATCCATAGCGGTCACGTTCACGATGCCGTTGGCGTCGATATCGAAGGTCACCTCGATCTGGGGCACGCCACGGGGAGCGGGAGCGATGCCGTCCAGCGAAAAGCGGCCCAGGGTGGTGTTGCCTGCGGCCAT
>JAZQVK010000052.1:0-5782 GCA_045631765.1 Eubacteriales bacterium | reverse complement strand
CGTATCATCTCTTGCTTTCTCTTTCGTAAAATCTGAATTTTAGTGAGTTTATTATACCGCACTTTAGCAAATAAATCAAGGCGGAGCCTTGTATATCATCAATTTCGCAGAAATTGCATATCATCAACACAAAGTGTTGTATATCATCATTGCGAAATCGATACAACCTGCGGTTGATGATATACGCCTGCGACGATGATATACACGCTAAAGCGTGATGATATGCCATCGCTTTCGCAATGGATAAAAAAAGAAGTAACTTTTGGTAGACAAAAGTTACTTCTTTTTTGGTGGAGCATAGGGGATTCGAACCCCTGACCCCAACACTGCCAGTGTTGTGCGCTCCCAACTGCGCTAATGCCCCGTTCCTTTGGTATTTTAGCAGATAATCGGCCGTATGTCAAGACCTTTACGCAAAAAATATGAAAATCTTCTTTTGCTTCACTTCTACAGCCCTCGGCAGAGGGCGTGCCGATCTGCCAAAATCTCCTGCGCGCCGCAAAAAATCGGCAAAAATATGGATTTCCCACGGTGCGGCTTCGTGCTTTTTCTGCCCCGCCCTCCTGTATGATAAAAGAAAAACGGAGGTGCGGCATGGCATTTTTATGGATGAACGAGGGGGACGTGGGTGAGCGATATCCCGCTGCCAGCGGGCAGATCGAGGAGATCGAGACGGCACGCATCTCGCCAAACCCGGCGCAACCGCGGCGGGAATTTGATACTGAGGCGCTGCTGGCACTTTCCGAAAGCATCCGCCGCCACGGCATTCTGCAGCCGCCGGTGGTGCGGCGCATGCCGGACGGCCTGCACTACGAGCTGATCGCCGGTGAGCGCCGCCTGCGCGCCGCGCGCATGGCGGGCCTGACCGTGATCCCGTGCTTAGTGCGGGAAAGCAATGCCGACGAAAGCGCCGAGCTTTCGATCATTGAGAACCTACAGCGGCGCGACCTGGATATGTTTGAGGAGGCGGCTGCCATTGCGGCGCTGTGCGACCGCTTTCGCATGACGCAGGAGCAGATCGCCTCGCGCCTGTCTGTCAGCCAATCCTACGTGGCGAACAAGCTGCGCCTATTGCGCCTGCCGGGTGAAGCGCGGGAGATCATTCGCGCAACCGGCCTGACCGAGCGGCACGCCCGCGCCGTGCTGCGCCTGCCGGAGGAGCGGCGGATACCCGCCCTGCGCCACATCGCGGCCGAGGGGATGAACGTGGCAACCGCTGAGCGCTATATCGAGCGCCTGCTTTCAGAAAAAAAGCACCGGGCGCGGCATGCCGGCGTGATCAAGGATATTCGCCTGTTCTACAACTCGCTTGAGCGAGCCATGGGTCTGGTGCGCGAGGCGGGCATTGGCATACAGGCAGAGCGGCGGGAAACCGACGAGGAGATCGAAATGGTGATCCACATTCGCAAGCCGGCAACGCGCCGGGGCAAGAAAGAAACGGCCGGATGATAAAAAAATCACAATTTCTGCAAGTTTTTTTGCAAAAGGGGTTGCAATCCCGAAAAAAGGTGTTATAATAAGGATGATCATAAGAATAGAGGATGAAGAGTGGGCGCAAGTTCACTCTTCCTTTTATTGTAAGGAGGCGTGTTTTTGAAAAAGACGAATGTGGCAAGCGAGGTAGAAGAGCTGCTCCGCCCGGTGGTAGAGGGGCTTGGCTATTCGCTATGGGACGTTGTTTACCGCAAGGTAGGCGCCGATTGGACGTTGACCATCACCATTGACCACGAGGATGGCATTTCGATCGACGATTGCGAAAAGGTGCACCGCACGATCGACCCGCTGCTTGACGAGGCAGACCCGATCGAGGATTCTTACCAGCTGGAGGTCTCTTCCCCCGGTATCGAGCGTGAGATCCGCACCGATGCGCACATTGCCGCCTGCATGGGCGAGGAGATTGATGCGCGCCTGTTTGCCCCGCACGAGGGCAAGCGTGCCTACACCGGCGTTCTTGCCGGCTATGAGGGCAACGTGCTGACCCTGCAAACGGCAGAGGGTGAGGTTTCCCTCCCCCGTTCGGCCATTTCGCACATGAACACCACTTATCAGGAATAAAGTAAATACGAAAGGAAAAGCGGACACCACCGCAGGACAAAGGAAAAATGAACAGCGAGTTTTTTAACGCCCTTGACCTTCTGGAAAAGGAAAAGGGCATTCCGAAGGAATATATGATGGAGAAGGTCACCGCCGCACTGACCAGCGCCTTTAAGCGCGAGCTGGGCGGCACGGATAACGTGAAGATCGTGCTTGACCCGGTTAAGAAGGATATGAAGGTCTACCAGCTGCTGACCGTGGTAGCCGAGGTGACCGACCCGGCCACCGAGGTAACCACCGAGGAGGCTGCCGCCATCAAGGCCGACAAGCATAAGAAGTGCAAGACCAGAAGCATCAAGGTTGGCTCGGTGCTGGAGATCGAGCTGGATACCAAGAACTTCCGCCGGCTTTCTGCCCAGGCTGCCAGGCAGGTGATCATTCAGGGCATCCGCGAGGCAGAGCGCAGCATTGCCATTCGCGAATACGAGAACAAGAAGGAAGAGATCGTGACGGCCCTGGTCGACAAGATCGACGATACGGACGGCAGCGTGATCCTTGACACCGGCACCAGCCGTGCCGTGCTGACGAAGGCAGAGCAGATCCCCGGTGAGCGGTTTGCCGTTGGCGACCGTGTCAAGGTCTACATCTCTGAGGTGCGCAGCGAGGCATACGGCCCGCTGGTTACCCTTTCGCGCGTGCATCCCGGCCTGGTGAAGCGCCTGTTTGAGCTGGAGATCCCGGAGATTCAGGACGGCACCGTGCTGATCAAGGGCATCGCCCGTGAGGCCGGCTCCCGCACCAAGCTGGCGCTATATTCCCGCGATGAGAACGTAGATGCCATCGGTGCCTGCATCGGTAACCGCGGCATGCGTATTGATGCCATTCTGCGTGAGCTGCACGGCGAGAAGATCGACATCATTCAGTACAGCGACGACCCGACCGCCTTTGTCAGCGAAGCGCTTTCGCCTGCCAAGGTACTTTCGGTCGAAGAGGACGGCGAGCGCTCCTGCCGTGTGCGCGTAGCGCCCGACCAGCTTTCGCTGGCGATCGGCAAGGAGGGGCAGAACGCCCGCCTGGCCGCCCGCCTGACCGGCTATAAGATCGACATTAAGACCTGATAGCATTCCTGCAAAAAACAAGGAGGATCGACATGGAGCAAAAGCCACGTAAAAAGATACCAGAGCGGCGTTGCACCGGCTGTGGCGAGCGATTTGAAAAGCCCATGCTCATCCGCGTGGTTCGTTCTCCCGAGGGGGAGATCACGCTGGATTTCACCGGCAAGAAGCCGGGGCGCGGGGCTTACCTTTGCAAGAACCCGGCCTGCCTGAAGAAGGCAAGAAAAACGCACCGCTTAGAGCAGAATTTAGCCGTGCAGATCCCCGATGAGATATACGATGCTTTAGAAGGAGAGCTGACGGGTGAAGGATAAGGGCATGGAGGACATGAAAAACTTTCTTGGTTTTTTAGGGCTATGCCGCCGCGCCGGCAAGACCGTTTGCGGTACGCCGCTGGTATGCCTGGCCTTACAGAAAAACCCGAAACCGCAGCTCGTGCTTTTCGCGGCAGGGGCCTCGGCCGCCACACGAAAGAAGATCGAGACCAAATGCGCCTTTTACGGTGTGTGCGCGCGGGAGCTTGCCGTCTCCCCCGCTGAGCTGGCAGCCGCCATGGGCAAGGGCAGCAATCTTGCCGCCGTTGCGGTGACCGATGCCGGCTTCGCCGCTGCCATGCAGAAGAAGCTGGCAGCTATGCAGGAACGCTGACCCCTAATTCGACAGGAAAGGAATCTTTCGCTTGGCGAAAGTGAGGAATTACGATATGACGCAAAAAAAGCTGAAAATTGCACAGTTATCTAAGGATCTGAATATTGCCAATAAGACCGTGCTGGAGCTGATGAAGGCAAGCGGTGTGGAAAAGAAAACGGGCGGCACGCTGGAGGATGTTGAGCTGGATCTGTTTTTTGACCGTCTGACTGAGGAGAACCAGCTGGAAAATCTGGAAGAATACGTAAACGGTACCGCCAAGATCATCATGGCGGCCGAAAAGAAAGAGGCCCCCAAGACCGAGGAGCCCAAGGCCGAGGAGCCGAAGCCGGAGGAGCCGAAGAAGGAGGAGCCGAAGCCGGCTGCCCCGGCACCCGCCGCACCCAAGGCACAGCCACAGGCGCCCCAGGCCGCCCCGGCGCCAAAGGCAGAGCCCCCCAAGGCAGCAGCTCCGAAGCCGCAGGCACCCGCCACAAGGCCGGCACAGCCCGCACCCGCACGCCCGCAGCAGCAGGCAAAGCCGGCACCGGGCACCCGCCCGCAGCAGCAGAATGGGCGCCCCATGCCGCAGGCCGACCGTCGCCCCCAGCAGCAGCCTGCCACCACGGCAAGACCGGCACAGCCCGCACGCCCGCAGCAGCCTGCCACCACGCCCAACACCTCTACCCCGGCGCTTGACCGGCTGAAGAAGGCGGGGGAGAGCAAGCCGCAGCAGCAGCCTGCCGCACCGGCACAGAAGAAGGACCAGCAGCAGAAGAAGCAGCACCAGTCCTTTAAGACCATTATTCCCACCACCCCCGTTTCCAGCGAGAACGTAGAGGTGGTGGTAGCGAAGGAAAAGAAGACCCGCGTGGTAGATACCCGTACCACAAACGTAGACCTTTCTAAATACGATGACCGCCTGAACAACTTCATCCCCGGTGCGGCCGACCTGCGCGGTGAGCGCCAGAAGCTGAAGAAGCAGGATAACCGCAACAACTTCAACAAGGGGCGCGAGAAGGATCGCCTGGCGCAGGAGAAGCTGCGCCGCCAGCAGGAGATGCTGGCCCGCAAGAAGCAGCTTGAGATCACCATTCCGGATATGATCACGGTTGGCGAGCTGGCCTCTCGCATGAAGAAGACCTCGGGCGAGGTCATCAAAAAGCTGATGATGACCGGCATCATGGCCAGTGTCAACCAGGAGATTGATTTCGATACCGCCTTCCTGATTGCCGATGAGTTTGGCATTAAGGTAGAAAAGGAGGTTGTCGTTACCATCGAGGAGAAGCTGTTTGACGAGACCGTAGACAGCGAGGATATGTTAGAGGAGCGTGCACCCGTTGTATGCGTGATGGGTCACGTTGACCACGGTAAGACCTCTCTTTTGGATGCCATTCGCCATACCAACGTCACGCGCGGCGAGGCCGGCGGTATTACCCAGGCCATCGGCGCCTACAGCGTTAAGATCCACGATAAGGATATTACCTTCCTCGACACCCCCGGCCACGAGGCGTTTACCGCCATGCGTGCCCGTGGCGCTCAGTCGCCCGATATTGCCATTCTGGTCGTTGCAGCCGATGACGGTATCATGCCCCAGACGGTAGAGGCTATCAACCACGCCAAGGCCGCCGGCATTGATATCATCGTAGCCATCAACAAGATGGATAAGCCGCATGCCAACCCCGACCAGGTTATCAGCGCCCTGACCCAGCACGACCTGGTGCCTGAGGAATGGGGCGGCGACGTGATCTGCGTTCCCGTTTCGGCCCTGACCGGCATGGGCATTGACTCGCTGCTGGAAAGCGTGCTGCTGGTTGCCGAGGTGAAGGAGCTGAAGGCCAACCCGAACCGCCATGCCAAGGGTGTGATCCTGGAGGCAAAGCTGGATAAGGGACGCGGCCCGGTTGCCACCGTTCTGGTACAGAACGGTACCCTCCACACGGGTGACGTGATCATTGCAGGCGGCGCCGTAGGACGCGTCCGTGCCATGACCGACGACAAGGGCA
>JAZQVK010000051.1:0-30558 GCA_045631765.1 Eubacteriales bacterium | reverse complement strand
TTGTGAATTGTGAAATGTTCGGCGTTGCCGAATGTGAAATGAAATTCGCCACGTTTGCATCAGCAAACATTTCACATTTGCGAAGCAAATATTTCACAGCGAAGCTATTTCACTCGCCGTCAGGCGAATTTCGATATGGGCGCGTTGTTTTTTTATTTTAATACTTTGTTATTGGACGCGCCCATATCGTTCCCCACCCTTTTATATTCAAATTGTCAGCGCACCGCGCTCCAGCTCGCCAACAATGGCGGCGATCGCGTGCTCCTCGTTAGAAACGGTGATGCGATCGGCTGCCTCCTTGGCCGCCTCGCAGGCATTGGCCACCGCGTAGCCAACACCGGCGGCACACAGCATGGAAATATCGTTATAATAATCCCCTACCGCGATCGTACGCGCCGGATCAAACGCAAGCAGCTCTGCCATGCGGGGCAGCACGCTGCCCTTGCTGATGCCCTTGGGCAGGATCTCAAACAGCGTTTGCTCTGAGCGGATAAAATCAAACTCTGAAGCCAGCGGGTGCGCGTGCAAAAGCTCCTGCAGGTGCTGCATACGCGCTTCCTCTGCCACGCCAAACACGATCTTAGCCACTGGCTCCTTTATTTCGGCATAATCTGCGGGCAGATTGGGCACGCCTGTCACCTGGCGAAAAACACGCATGACCTCGTTTTCCTGGCAGAAAAAGATGCGGTCAAAGCAGTTCACCTGTACACCGATATCCGGCATTGCGGAGCCGGCATAGGCGGCCATCTGCACGATCTCGCGAGGAGCCTCATGCGTCCATAAGTAACGCCGCGTACGGTAATCAAAAATACCACCGCCGTTAATACAAGCGACAGGCGCATTTGGCTGCACTATACTATAAATATTTTCAACAAAGAAAGGCATGCGCCCGGTTACAAAGGTAAAAAGGCCGCCTTGACTCTGAAAATATGAAATTGCCTCTAAATTCTCACGCGAAACAGTTTTATCCTCACGCAGCAGCGTACCGTCTAAATCGGTACAAAGCAATATGCCCTTAAATTTTCCTTGCATATCCTCTTATCCTATCAAATATCCTATATATTTCTCGACAACACAGTATACCATACCTCGGGATGAAATGCAAGGCTTTTTAGAGTTTTTCGCCCTTCTTTTCATTTCTGTCATAAACATATGCTTTGGGAGATATCCCGATCTCTTCCTTAAATACATTAGAAAAATACAGAGGGTCGGAAAAGCCGGAGAGGAGCGCTACATTTTTGATTGATTCCAATCCTTGATCCAGTAACGCAACGGCATATTTGATGCGTACGCTACGCAGATAGGCAGCATAATTGACGCCGGTCTGCTTCTTGAATGCATGCGACAAATACTTGGCATTATATCCAAGCGTATCGGCAATGCCGGACATAGAGAGCGTGGGATCGGTAAATTCCTCATCTGTCAGGGAGATGACCTTCGCCACAAGGCCATCACGCATCGGCGAATCCAGCATCAAGCGAGAAAAGGCATACAAAAGCATGCTTTCACCGGCCAGATCGATCGTTTGCTCCGAGGCGCGCGCCAAGCTTTCCTCCCACAGGGGAATCAAGCCGTCATGGCCGGAAAAGCAACGCCGTGTAGCATTGATCTCAAAGCGACGAAACAGCTCCTCTGCTCGCCCTCCCTGAAAATCAATGTACATATATTGCACATCTGTTCCCTCCTTCAACCAAAATTGCTCTCCGCAGAAGCCAAACAAAAGATCACCCGCCCGAAAAGAAAGAAGCAAGCGGTCAATGTAAAAAACACCGCTCCCCTGCATGACAAGCAGCATACGGTGGTAGCTGAGCGGTGTATGTCGGCACATGGCCTCTCTCTCGGTTTCCCGGATATATTGATAGATCGACAGCGTGCCGATCGTCCATGCCGTCGAGAACTTACATATATTTTTCTTCATTTACCCCTCTCCTTTTTTCTTCTACGATAACACACTTGTGCGTGCTTGTCAATAGAAAACAAACTTTTTTATATGTATTTATAGAATTTATCCATTGCCATATCCACCAAATATGCTATAATAAAGAAAAATTGGGGGAGACGCGATGTATTACGGTATTATATTGTTAGCGGTGGTTTTCTTTGGCGGCTGTTTTGCTCTGAACGATGTCTATCGGCGACTGCGCGGCAGTAGCCTACGCATCAGCATGGAGAGTGCCTTTATCGGCTCATGTGCCGGACTTATCGTCCTGCTCGCGGCCGGTGGGCTGCATATTGAGATCACCCTGTTTACGCTGGTGATGGCGCTTCTCTCTTCGCTGAATGGGCTCGCCTTTACCTTTTGCGCCTTCCGCGCATTGGACAGGATCAATCTATCGCTTTTTTCGCTTTTTTCCATGCTGGGCGGCATGGTATTGCCCTTTTTACAGGGTATTCTGTTTTTCAATGAGCCTCTGACGTGGGGAAAGTGCATCTGCCTTGCTTTCATTACCGTGGCGCTCACGATTACCGTATCGCGCGGAAATCAGCGCGGCGGCGCGATCTATTATATCGGCATCTTTGTGCTGAACGGTATGGCCGGCGTACTTTCTAAAATTTTCACCGCAGCTTCGTTTCCAAAAACCGATGCGGCAAGCTTCAATTTTTGGTGCGCCGTCTTCAGTGGGCTGTTGGCCGGCGCGATCTGGCTGATCCTGACATGGCGAAAAAAGCCGCAGGATGGCGCCTTCTCCTGGCGTGCTACGGCCGTCGGTGCTGCCAGCGGCGCGACCAACCGCCTCGCTAATCTGCTGCTTGTAATGGCGCTGGCACATGTGGATGCTTCGGTACAATATCCGATGGTAACCGGTGGTGTTATGATCGCCTCAACGCTGATCTGTCTGCTTGGCAAGCGTAAACCAAGCACACGCGACGTGCTTTCTGTTCTATTGGCCTTTTTGGGAATGCTGGCTCTGTTTGCAATTCCCGTATAATAAAATTCCAGGAGGATATGTATGAAAAACCTAAAAATTGGTGTATTTGGTACCGGCAGAGGCGTAGGCATTGCAAAGAACTTTATGCTACAGGGCTGCGAGATCGTCGCTGCCTGTGATTTCAACAAGGATCGTCTGCAAAATGCAACGACGCAGCTGGGAAGCGACATTGCCCTCTATGACAATTTCGATGCTTTTATTGAGCACGATATGGATGCCGTCATTCTTGCCAACTATTTTCATGAGCACGCCCCTTATGCAATCAAATGCTTCGAGCGCGGTATCCATGTATACAGTGAATGCATCAGCAACGGCACGATGGCTGAGGGTGTAGAGCTGATCCGCGCCTTTGAAAAAAGCAACGTTATTTACATGCTGGCAGAAAATTATCCCGAAATGCTCTTCAATCGGGAAATGAAGCGTCTTTGCGACAGCGGCACACTGGGCAAGATTCTGTACGCCGAGGGCGAATACAATCACCCCGGTGATCCGCGCGACTGCTCGTTTAACAAAACCTACAACTATTTCCGTGGCCATTGGCGTAACTTTCTGCCACGTACCTATTACATCACGCACTCGCTCGGCCCGATCATGCACGCCGTAGGCGCTATGCCCAAGCGCGTAACCGCCTTTTCCGCCTATGCACCCACACCAAAGGATGCCCCCTCTGCCAGCTTTGACGGTGACCGCGCCGCCATTGTTACCACGCAGAACGATGACGGCTCGATCTACCGCGTAACCGGCTGTGCCGCCTTTGGCGGGCATCACAACGCCTACCGTATCTGCGGTACCGAAGGACAGATCGAAAATCTGCGCGGCATGGGTCAGCAGGTAATGCTCCGTTATAACAAATGGAGCAAACCGGAGGGTGCAGAGGAAACGCAGTGCTACACGCCCAGCTGGAATGATAAGGATGAAGAGCTGATCAAGACCAGCGGCCACGGCGGCGGTGACTACCTGACCGCGCGCACCTTTATCGAAAGCATCCGCGAGGGCAAGCAGCCCCCCTTCCCCTTCGACATCCATGCGGCAGTAGCCATGTCCTCGGTTGCCATTCTTGCGCACCGTTCGATGCTGGAGGGTGGCATGCCCTATGACATTCCGGATTTTCACACCGAAGAGGCACGGAAGCAGTATGAAAATGACCGCCTGACGCCCTTCTGCAGCGACGACGGAAGTGCTCCTACCCTTCCCTGCTGCTCAAATCCCGAATATGCCCCCACCGAAGAACAGCTTATCATGTTTGACGAGCTTTTGAAATAAGCGAAAAGCCGGGGCTGGGGCAAAGCACAGCGCCGGTTCTTTTTTTACAGAAGCTTTTTGAATTTGCGCATCACGGTAATATAATCGCCCAGCACGGTCAGCGAGCCGAGCAGCC
The DNA here is from genome assembly GCA_045631765.1 of Eubacteriales bacterium. GTDB lineage: Bacteria > Bacillota > Clostridia > Oscillospirales > CAG-272 > UBA1740. Next base: position 26,250 of record JAZQVK010000051.1, on the reverse strand, counting down.
AGGCAAGCGGCGTGCAAAAGCACATGATCACGTAGCCGCTCTGCACGTCAAGCGGTGCGCTAAACAGCGCGCCGCTCATCAGCAGAATGACCACCGCCGAAAGGCCGGCACGGCCAACAATCTCGGTAAAGCCGGAGACCATGCACCACAGGGTGCGCCCCAGCGCCTGCAGGATGCTTTTGCATATCACGATAGACACCAGCACGAAGGAAAGCACCGTATTGATCACAACGTACAAATAGGCGTTATCCACCACCAGCTGCTCAACCTCTCCCGCAAGCAGGGGAATAAACAGCCGGCCAAAAGGAACCATGATCAGCGTAGCGATGCCGCACCAGATCACACACATCAGCATCGTCTTGCGGCCGCCGTCGATCACGCGATCATATCGCCGAGCACCGTAATTTTGCGCAGCGAATACCGCCACGGCAGAGCCAAAGGAAAGCACGGGCTGGGTGACAAAGCTTTCAATCTTGGCACCCGTGGTCTGAGATGAAACGTACAGTGTGCCCATACCGTTAGTCACGAATTGCATCACGATCGAGCCGACGGAAAGCACCATGTTGAGAAAGGCCATCGGCAGGCCCACGTGCAGCAAAAGACCATCTAAGGCCCATTCGGTCTTAAAATGCCGCCAGGCGATATGTAGGCGGGGCTGCTTTCTGATGATATATACAATACACATCAAGCCGGAAAGCAGCTGTGCCAGCACGGTGGCAAGCCCTGCTCCGTCAGTATCCATGCCGCACAGGGCGATCAAAACGAAGTCTAAGATGATGTTGATGATGCAAGCCACCACCAAAAAATAGAGCGGCGTTTTAGAATCCCCTAAGGCGCGGATCATATTGGAAAGCAGGTTGAAGAGCGCGGTAGCCACCAGACCGGCGAACACCCATACGATATAGCCGTAGGCACGATCCATAATGTCGACAGGGGTACGCATAAAGGCCAGGATAGGGCGGGCAAAAAGCGTGCAAGCCAGCGCCAGCAGGATAGAGATCAGCGCCGAGAGCTTGATGGCGGCGGCAAAACTGCGCTTCACGCCTTCTTCATCCTTTGCACCAAAGTAGCGTGCCGTCACGACCGAGAAGCCGGTGGTCAAGGCCTGAATGGCGCCGCTGGCAAACCAGACCAGGCTACCGGTAGAGCCAACCGCCGCATAGGCGCTGGGGTCCAGCGTGCGACCAACGATGACCATATCGGCCACGTTATAAAACTGCTGAAACAGGTTGCCTATCAAAAAGGGGATTGAGAATAAAAATATCTGTTTCAGGGGCGAGCCTTTTGTCAGATCTGTGGTCATGCCATGCCTCCGTACATGCTGTTGTTTCTCAGCAATATTGTAATCAAAGGCGGTTAGTTTGTCAAGAGAAAAAAGGAAAAAGCCTTGATCTCTCAAGGCTTTCTTATCATTATTTCGTTAGCGTTTCCATCAGGTAATCGGCGTATTCGCGGCAGGTGGCGCCATCACGGTCGCCGGTCACGACCACGCGTTTCTCTCTCTCAGAGCAGGTGGTCAGCGCGCCGGCCAGACGATCGGCTTCTTCTGCGAGGCCGATATGCGAAAGCAGCATGACAGCGGCACGCAGAATGCTTTCAGGGTTGGCATATTCACCAATTCCCTCCTCGATCATGCGCGGTGCCGAGCCGTGAATGGCCTCAAACATGGCGTACTGGTCGCCCATGTTGGCACTGCCGGCGGTGCCCACGCCGCCCTGGATCTGGGCTGCCTCGTCGGTGATGATATCGCCGTAGAGGTTGGGCAGCAGAAAGACCTCGAAGCGGGAGCGGATCTTTTCGTTGACCAGGTTGGCGGTCATGATGTCGATATACCAATCCTCGGCCGTGATGCCGGGGTAATCCTTGGCTACCTCGTGGCAGATGGCAGAGAAACTGCCGTCTGTCTTCTTCATAATATTGGCCTTGGTCACGATGGCTACACTCGTCTTGCCGTTGTTTTTGGCGTATTCAAAGGCGGCACGGGCAATACGGCGCGTGCCGGCCACGGTGGTGACCTTAAAATCCATCGCCAGACGCCCATCGATCTCAACGCCGCGGCTGCCAAGCACGTATTCCCCCTCGGTATTCTCGCGGAAGAATATCCAATCAATGCCCTCACCGGGGACAGTAACCGGGCGCACGTTGGCGTATAGATCCAGCGCGCGGCGCATGGCAACGTTAGCGCTTTCCATGCTGCCACCCTTGGGGGTAGTGGTGGGGCCCTTAAGCAGCACGTCGCAGCTACGAATGGCGGCCAGCGTATCATCCGGAATGGCCTTGCCGGTGGCCAGGCGGTTTTCAATGGTCAGCCCCTCGATATCCACCAGCTCTACCCGGCCGTTTGCGATATGCGGCGCAAGCAAGAGCGCCAGCACGCGGCGCGCCTCACGCATGATGATGGGGCCAATACCGTCACCATCCACCATGCCGATACGGATGTGGGGCATGCTTTGATAATCCTTTGGCGGCGGAGCCTTTTCCATCTCGCCCGTGCGGGCGATCTGCTCGGTCAGCAGGGCGCGGAAGTCGGCTACCGCTCTTTCGATCTGTTCTGTCATCATGTTGGGTATTCCCTTTCTTTTATGCGCGGTCGGGGCATGCCTTGGTATAGGCCAGCAGGCCACCGAATTTCAAAATATCAGCCTGCCGCTCGGTAAAGGAGCAGGTAAGCGGAATGTGTGCACCGTTGGTCTCATCCACCAGGGTCATCTCGCCACCGGCAAGCCCGATGTGAACGCCGTCGATGCGGAGCTTGTCGCCCTGTGCCAGCTTTTCATAATCCTCCGGGTCACGGAAGGTGAGCGGCATGATGCCGGCGTTGATCAGGTTGGCGGCGTGGATGCGCGAAAAGCTCTTGGCTACCACGGCGCGAATGCCAAGGTAGAGCGGCACCAGCGCAGCATGCTCACGCGAGGAGCCCTGGCCATAATTGCCGCCACCCACGATAATGCCCTCGCCGGCGGCCTTGGCACGCTCGGCAAAGCTTTCGTCACACACCGCAAAGCAGAACTGCGAGAGATAGGGAATATTCGAGCGGTAGGGCAGGATCTTGGCACCGGCCGGCATGATATGGTCGGTGGTGATGTTATCGCCTACCTTCAAGACCAGCTCGGCTGTCAGACTGTCGCCCTGCGGACGGGCATCCGGGAATTTTTTAATATTCGGGCCACGCAGCACCTCTACGTCAGACGCCTTATCGGCGGGGGCAGGGGGCAGGATGGCACTATCGTCAATGCGGAATTTCTCAGGCATCGTCACGGCCGGCATGCTGCCAAGCAGGCGCGGATCGGTGATCTCGCCGGTCAGGGCGGCAGCTACGGCGCACTCAGGCGAGACGAGATACACCTTGGCATCCTTGGTGCCGCTGCGGCCTTCAAAATTGCGGTTGAAGGTACGCAGGCTCACGCCACCGGAATTGGGAGAGAAGCCCATACCGATGCAGGGGCCGCAGGCACATTCCAGCACGCGGGCGCCGGCGGTGATCATGTCGGTCAGCGCGCCACATTCTGCCAGCATGGCCAGCACCTGCTTTGAGCCGGGGGAAATGGAGAGACTGACACGGGGAGAAATGGTCTTGCCCTTCAGCAGCGCTGCCACCTTCAGCATATCGTAGAGCGAGGAGTTGGTGCAGGAGCCAATGCAGACCTGGTCTACCTTGGTTCCCTTCAAGCTTGAAACAGGCACTACGTTATCCGGCATATGGGGGCAGGCGATCAGCGGCTCGAGCGCCGACAGGTCGATATCAATAACACGGTCGTAAACGGCATCCGGGTCGGAGGAGAGCGGCGTATAGGCCTCTTCTCTGCCCTCGGCCGCGAGGAAGGCGCGGGTCGTTTCGTCAGATGGGAAGATCGAGGTGGTGGCACCCAGCTCAGCACCCATATTGGTGATGGTAGCACGCTCGGGCACCGAAAGGCAGGCAACGCCCTCGCCGCCCCATTCCACGATCGAGCCAACGCCACCCTTGACGGAAAGAATACGCAGCGCCTCTAAGCTGACGTCCTTGGCGGTTACAAAATCGCGCAGCTTGCCGTGCAGGTTGATCTTGATCATCTTCGGCATGGTGATATGATAGGCACCGCCGCCCATGGCCACGGCCACGTCCATACCGCCGGCACCAAAGGCCAGCATACCGATACCGCCGCCGGTGGGGGTATGGCTATCCGAGCCGATCAGGGTCTTGCCCGGCACGCCAAAGCGCTCAAGATGCACCTGGTGGCAGATGCCGTTACCGGGTCTTGAAAAATAGATGCCGTATTTTTCAGCAACCGACTGAATGTAGCGATGGTCATCGGCATTCTCAAAGCCGGATTGCAGGGTGTTATGGTCAATGTAGGCCACGCTGCGCTCGGTGCGCACACGGTCGATGCCCATAGATTCAAGCTCTAAGTAGGCCATGGTGCCGGTGGCATCCTGCGTCAGGGTCTGGTCGATGCGCAGGGCAATATCGCTGCCGCGCGTTAGATCACCTTCTACCAGGTGTTGCTTGATAATCTTTTCTGCGATGGTAAGTCCCATGGTGTTACCCCTTCTTTTTTACGATATGTTCCATTGCGTTTTTCACGTGTGCGGTCATGGCGGCCTCGGCCAGGGCGGCATCACCCGACATGATCGCATCATAGATCTCGCGGTGCTCGCGCAGCGAGCTTTCAGCGCGGCTTTCATTCTGCACCGAGGCCTTGCGGAATTTCTGCACCTTTTTGTGCAGAGGCAGCAGCGCGTCATACAGCACCATGCTGCCGCTCATGCGATAGACCAGCTCGTGGAAGCGGCTATCCATAAATTTAATATGATCGGCATCCCGTCGGCCAACGTAATATTCCTGCAGCTCAAGCGCCTCTAAGAGCTCCCCGGCCTCGGGCGTATCCTTGCGCGCGGCGGCCGCGGCGGCTGCCATGCCCTCAATACGCAGGCGGATGGCATAGATATCGCAAATATCCTTCTCGGTCACGCCAAGCACCAGAATGCCCTTTGAGGAAAGCTCTACAATGTGCTCCTGCTCTAAGCGGCGAAGCGCCTCGCGCACCGGGGTACGGCTTACGCCCAAATCCTCGGTCAGGCGTGCCTCTGTCAGCAGCTCACCGGGCTGGTATTTACCGCCAAGGATCTCACCCTCTAACCGCTCAAAGACCTGGTCGGCGAGGGAAATCGTTTTATGCTGTTCCATAGTAGTATTCCTTTCTTATACGCCACCAAGTGCCTTGATCTTTTCATCCAGCTCGCCGGGGGAGAGTGCCGTCTGGCGACCGCCGGCATACTCACCGTCGATCCATTCCTTCAGCTTCACGACCAGGTCGGCTCGCTTATCGACCATGCGCTCGGGCGGCAGCTCGTAATACTCGTTGATCCAGTAGGCGATGCCGGCCAGGCCAGAGGCCTTGCCGATCATAACCGAGGGCTTTTTGCCAAGGATCTTTTCGGTATCGAAGATATTGTAGATCTCTTTATCCTTCAAAAGGCCGTCGGCATGGATGCCGGCACGGGTCATATTGAAGCTCTTGCCGACAAACGGGGTCATCGGCGGCACTTGGTAGCCGATCTCGTTTTTGAAATAGCCCGCGATGTCGGTGATGGCGGTGGTATCCATACCGTCAAGCGAGCCACGCAGCGAGGCATATTCAAAGATCATGGCCTCCAGCGGGATGTTACCCGTTCTCTCGCCAATGCCAAGCAGCGAGCAATTGACGGCGGCGGCACCGTAGAGCCAGGCGGTGGTAGCGTTGGCCACGGCCTTATAGAAATCGTTATGCCCATGCCATTCCAGCATTTCGCTGGGCACGTCGGAATAGTGCTGCAAGCCGTAGATGATACCGGGCACGCTACGCGGCAGCGCAACCTCGGTATACGGCACACCGTAGCCCATCGTGTCGCAGGCGCGGATCTTGACCGGGATGCCGGCATCCTCGGCCATCTCTGTCAGCTCGTTGACGAAGGGGACTACAAAGCCGTAGAAATCAGCACGAGTGATATCCTCTAAGTGGCAGCGCGGCATAACACCGGCCTCAAAGGCATCGGCCACCGCAGCCAGATAATGATTCATACATTCACGGCGGGTCATTTTCATCTTCTTAAAGATATGATAATCACTACAGGAGACCAAGATACCCGTTTCACGAATGCCAAGATCGCGTACCAGCTTAAAGTCCTCTTTGCTGGCGCGGATCCAGGTCGTGATCTCCGGGAAGCGGAGGCCAAGCTCCTGGCAGCGGGCGATCGCCTCGCGATCCTTTTCGCTGTATACGAAAAACTCGGTCTGGCGGATGATGCCGTAGGGGCCGCCGAGGCGGGACATCAGCTTATACAGCTCTACGATCTGCTCGACCGTGTAGGGCTCTACCGATTGCTGCCCATCACGGAAGGAGGTATCGGTGATCCATATATCCTTAGGCATACCGATCGGCACGCGGCGGTGGTTAAAGGCCACGCGCGGCACATCGGTATACGGGTAAATATCCCGGTACAGATTAGGCTCTGCCACGTCCTGCAGGGAATACTTATAGCTCTTTTGCTCTAACAAATTGGTATTAGAAGAAATCTCCAGCATTGTTCTCTTCCTTTCACGCCGTATGGATGTATACAATTATACACATATTCATCAAAAAGTCAAGTGCTTTTGCAAAAAAATGGCCGCACGACCGTCAAAAAATATGGGTATCGTTGCATTGATTTCCGTCAAAACGACGATAAATGAATGTTTTTGCCTTTTTGCTGCATTTTTTTGCAAAAACCCTTGTATTTTACATACGATTGTGCTATAATATCTGCGTTAAAAACAAAATATGCTATGTGACGCATGCAGGAAAAGGCGAAAGCCGCCGAAGGAGTAACGCTCTCAGGTGCCGAAGGGTAAGACTGTATGCCGATAGCGCTCCGGAGAAATCCATATTCTTGGGTGCCGAAGGTGCAAGGCGCAAGCCAAAACTCTCAGGCAAAAGGACGGAGGTTCAACAAATGCGGTGGCATGAGAATGCCCCCGTTTGCTGTTTCTGTTTTCCGGAGTTGAACGCTACGCGTTTAACTCTTTTTTGTTTTTTTCAAATACTTTTTTATAAGGAGAATGCTATGGAAGCGTTTTTCAACGCGTTGACAAACGTGGTTAACTTTGTCAACGACAACATCCTCTGGGGTATCCCCATGATCCTCATCATCCTGGGTGCGGGTATCTTTATGACCATCCGTACCAAATTCCTGCAGGTGCGCCGCTTTGGCACGTCTGTATCCAGCACCATCGTTCCCACCGTTAAGGAGATGGTACACGGCAAAAAGCACGTCAAGAATAAGAAGGAAAAGAGCATCTCTCAGTTTGAGGCGTTTTCCTCTGCCATTGCCGGTACGGTTGGCACGGGTAACATCGTTGGTGTTGCCGGCGCTATGCTTTCCGGTGGCCCGGGTGCCGTATTCTGGATGTGGGTCTCTGCCTTCTTTGGCCTGGTGACCAACTATTCTGAGAACGTGCTGGGTCTTTACTACCGCAAGAAGGATAAAGAAGGCAACTTCTCCGGCGGCCCGATGTACTACATTGAAAACGGCCTGGGCTGGAAGCCGCTTGCTAAGGTATTTGCCCTGTGCTGCACGCTGGCAGCCGTGGGCATGGGCATGGTGCAGGTCAACTCGATCTCCGGCACCATTCAGACCGCTGTCACCTCTGACCCCAATACCCGCATGATCGTTGCCTGGATCGTTGGCATTGCCGTATTCGCGCTGACCGCGTTGATCGTTATCGGCGGTATTCAGCGTATCGGTAAGGTTGCTTCCCTGCTCGTACCCTTTATGGTGCTACTCTTCATCATCATGGCACTGATCATTCTGGGCATCAACTTCTCGGCGATCCCCACCGCCTTTGCCATGATCTTTGAGGGTGCCTTCAGCTTCAAGGCTGTTGCCGGCGGCTTCCTTGGCTATACCATTATGATGGCTATGCGCTACGGCTTTGCCCGCGGTATTTTCTCGAACGAGGCAGGCCTTGGCTCTTCCGTTATCGCGCACTCGGCCTCTGACACCAAGGAGCCGGTTAAGCAGGGTCTTTGGGGCATCTTTGAGGTGTTCCTTGATACCTTTGTTGTCTGCACGCTGACCGCGCTGACCCTGCTGACCACCGGTGCTTACGATTTTGCCAACTTCCTTGGCATCAGCGCCGATAAGACCGAGGTTGCCCGCTCTGCCTTTGCCAGCAACTTTGGTACCTTTGGCATCGTGGTATTTACCACCATTCTGCCCCTGTTTGCCTTTACCACCGTGCTTGCCTGGTCCTACTACGGCGAAAAGGCAGCTGAGTACCTCTTTGGCAGCAAGAAGGGCGGCCTGGCCTTTAAGATCATTTACGTGCTGCTGCTGATCGTGGGTGCCGTTACCAGCTCGGCCTTCGTATGGGCGCTGGACGATATGTTCAATGCCATGATGGCCATTCCCAACCTGATCGGTGTGATCGGCCTTTCCGGCGTGGTTGCCAAGGTCTCGAAGAACTACTTTGACAGAAAGGCGGGCAAGGACGTAGAGCCTATGCTCTCTGCCTACCCCGAGCTGAACGAGGAGTTCAAGAAAGAGATCGCTGAAAATCAAGAAAATGACTAAAAGAGAAAGAAGAGCGTTGGCTATGCCAACGCTCTTCTTTTTTATTTTCTGGCCTCCAGATAGGCGGCGTACATCGCTTCCTTCTCGGCCTCGGTATAGCGCTTCATGGGGAATACGCAGTTGCCAACCGCATAGCCCTGCTTTTCCAGAATCGTCTTTGTAAAGGGGATGGTGACATAATTTTTCAGCACGTCTACCACACGGTTGATGCGGCATTGCTGCACCCATGCCTCGGCAATATCACCCTTGGTAAAGCTATTGTACACGCCAAGGGCAGCATCCAGCTGGATGTTGTAGGTGGTACCGATCGCGCCGTCTGCCCCGGCAGAAAGGCCGGAAAGCATCATTTCATCGGGCCCGTTGATCACGGTCATCTCGCCGTGCGTCATATCCTTCAAGGAAGCCAGCTGATAGAAGTTTGGGCTGGTCCATTTAATGGCGGTCACGTTGTCGATCTCGAATACGCGCGCGGCAAAGGCGGCCGTCATCGGGAAGCCGGCGGCGGGGTTATAATAGATCATCATGGGGATAGAAACTGCCTCACACAGCTTCTTGTAATAATGAAACACGTCATCCTCGTCATACTGGAAGAAGATGGGCGGGATGGCGGAGATCATATCCGCCCCGCAGGCCTCAGCATGCTTGGCAAGGGCTACGGCCTCGGCAAAATCGGCAGAGGCAATGTGCACGATGCAGGGAGCGCGGTGGTTAACAGCCTTAACGGACTCCTCGGCCAGCTCCTCACGCACCTCGCGGCGCAGGGCAATACCCTCGCCGGTGGCGCCGCCTACGTAAAAGCCCTGGGCACCGCCGGCCAGCTGATCGTTGATCAGCTGATGAAGCACGGGAACGTTGATCGTTTCATCCTCACGCAGAGGGGTAACGAGTGCGGGTAAAATACCTTGAATCTTTTTCATTCTACAATTCTCCATTTCTGCTGCATGATCATGCAGGGTTCTTCTTCTCTGAAATGACCGTAAAATACAGTCAGCAGGCTGCCATCCTGCAGCTCGATCGTGCAGGGGTAGCCAACGTCATCATTCGGTGCCTCATTCCACAGCACGTGTTCAATATCCCAGGTCTTTCCCAGATCGCGGCTGAGCATCACATGTATGCCGTACGGGCTCTTTCGTACACCGTAGGTGCTGACTAAAACGCCCGAGGAATGCAAAAACAGGTGTGCCGGTGAGCCATCGTGATCACCCAGAATCTGCTCGGGCTCTGACCAGGTATAGCCGCCATCCTTCGACACCGTTTGATAAACCGTAAAGATACGGCCGGGGCCCCAGCCCTGTACGCGGATGTGGCACAGAAGATCGCCATTCGGCAGCTCGATCGCGTGCGGCTCACACATCAATACGCGCTTACCGCGCTCCTCACGATCAATGGCGGGAATGCGGCCAAGATGTATCATGCTGCCGTCTGCCGGGTCGAGCTCGTAAGCAGCAATATGATCGTCTGCCTGCTTGCTGTCATCCTTACTGAAGGTGCGGCCCACCCACAGCAGCTTGCCGCTTCTTAGTACGCAGGGGCCGTGCGGCGAGGTGATGGGCGAAATGTACAGCTCCTTTTCCCAGGTGGTGCCGCCATCCCGGCTGAAGCGGTAGGTAGCGCCGAGGTATTGTGCCTCCTCCTCGTCACTTACCGTATCCAGGTAGGCATGGTCATAGGCATCTGCCAGGCGCTCGTTATGCTGAAAGGCGCGGGTGTTGTTGAAGGATGTAACGATAACGCCCTTCTCACCAAAAGGAGTGATGCCGGCATCGCGATCGTCAAGTGGGGTGTCGATCACGGCAGCAGGGCGGGTGTAGGTCTCGCCATTATCTTCACTATAGGCGATAACAGCTTTCCCAAACGGGCATACGTGACGGCGGCGGTAGCCGGAGGCAACCGCGGCAATTTTGCCGTTTTGCAGCCGCGCGACAGAGGGCCAGCCGAAATACCGGTGCTGGCTATCCGGGTTTTCCATAATGATCTTCAAAGAGCCGGTTTTCTCAATTTTCATAAAAACACCTTTACATCCCTTCAAAAATTTGTTATAATAAGAAGAACTCGCAGAGCTTACCCTATAAGGCTATCATAGCATAATTCTACGACATTTACAATTGTCTGAAAAGACATTACGGGATTTTTATGTCCTTTGAGGAAATGTATGGCATACGTTTTTAATAAAGAAATGTCTGTATCCCTTGGTGGCACAGAAGAAAAGATCCTGATCAATGCAGGGTTCTTTTCCTTTCACACCAACACCTCTCCCCTGCACCAGCACCACTATACCGAGGTACATCTGTTTGAAAGCGGGTACGGCATCTACACCACGCCAAGCCAGCGCTTTGTCGTGGGTGCGGGAGACATGCTCTGCTTCCCGGCGGGCTGCTTCCACAGCTGCTCCTATCTGGAGGAGGGTGCGCGGCATATTGATTTTCAAACCACGCACACTGTCAAGGAGGCAACAGTCAAAAAACTGGCCCCCGGCATCGTACCGGCGCTGTTTGCCGAAATCACACGGGTGGGCGAAAACCGTTCCAGCGCACGTTTGCGTGCTTATCTTTCCCTGCTGTGCGCCGAAATGGGTGATGAAGATGACCTACCGATGAAGGTGATCGATGACCGTGCCTTTTTGATTCACGAATTTCTTGCCCGCCATTATGACCGCGACGTTACGCTTTCCCAAATTGCAGAATTTCTTTGCCTGTCGGAAAAGCAGACCGGGCGCCTAATCCGGCAGTATACCGGGCACTCCTTCAAGGATGAGCTGACCCGCTACCGTATGGAGGCAGCCAGGCTGCTGATCGCTACAAAGAGCCATCCGCTTTCTGAGGTGGCCGAGCTGGTTGGCTACCATTCCTATAGCGGCTTTTGGAAGGCATATAATAGTTATACAAGGAAATAAACGCATTGCGCGGCACCGGGTTGAGTGCCGCGCAATGCGTTTATTTGCGGAGCAGCTTATGCCACAGCCGCCCACCGTAATAGCGAATGCACCGCAGCGGGCGATTACGCGCCCGGCGGATGGCAGGGGCTAAAAATTCCTTTGTGCCACGCACCAGATCGCCCTGCGGCTGGTGGATCACGGTGACCACGCCGATCACATCCTCTTGCCGGATGCCCCTCTCAAGCACGACCTGGTAATCCCCACACATGGTGTAGGTGCCATCCTTTTCCACCTTGGCAACACGGTGCAGCACAAAGCTGCCGTTTTGCCGCTGGTAAAGCAGGATGTCATAGACCGAGGCCTGCCCCTCTAAGGTTACGATGCTTACGCTGTCACGCCCCGGAATAATGGTAGGGCGCATGCTGTTGCCACGCGGCTTCAGCGTAAAGGTGCCGCCGCTTTCCAGCACGGCGCGAAAGATGGGCTCTGCATCCTTCAGGGTGCCTCCGTTCATGCTTCTTCTCCTATACATATTTTTTGTAGGCCATTCGTATATATAAGCATCACCGTTTTTATGAGGATGATGCTATGCAACGAAAAATAGCCCTTTTTTGCCTACTGCTTGCCCTGCTGCTCTCTTTTTCCTCCTGTGGGGGAAGGGAGATCGCGCCCGACACGCTGCTTACCGATTTTTGCGCTCTATACGGCAGCATGCCGGCTGGGCAGGTCTATACAAGCGGCACGCCGGAATGGGAGGAGGGATATCTCTCCCCTGCCCTGCGCGACAGCCTGTTTTTAGAGGACAACGGCGAAAACGCCTTCTCGCTCTGCCGCGAATACGCAATCTTTCTTTCCTCCTCCTTTGCGGGGGGTGAGATCGCGTTTCTTTCCTGCGCCGGCCGGGCAGACGCCGTGCGCGTGGCCGAGATGTGCCAGGCGCGGCTCTTGCGCATCAGGCAGACGGTGCCGGGTGCCCCGATCCTGCAGCAGGCTTGTGTGCTGCGCTATGGCAAAACGGTGGTACTGCTGCTTATGCCGGATAACGCGCGCGCCAAGGCGATCTGCGATCGCCTACTATGATCAGATAGCGGCCTGGATATCCGCCGTCAGGCTGGCTACGTCGGCAAGCAAGGCGTCTACATCCTCTTCCTTTGTGAAGGGAGAGGCGCAGAAGCGAACGGCCGAATGGCTCTCGTCTACCCGCTGCCAGTAGCAATAGGTGTATTTTTCATCCAGCCGCGCAAGCAAGGCGTCCGGCAGCACGGGATACTGCTGGTTGGTAACCGATTCAAACAGCATAGAGTACCCACAGGCCTGGAAGCCGTCGCGCAGGCGCAGAGCCAGGCGATCAGCCTCAGCGGCGATCTTAAAGTACAGATCGTCCTCCATCAGTGCGCAGAACTGCACGCCGAGCAGGCGCCCCTTGGCCAACAGGCCACCGCTTTGCTTGATCAGGTAGCGGAAATCCTTGGCCAGAGTATGATTGTTGATCACCAGCGCCTCGCCAAACAGGGCGCCAACCTTGGTGCCGCCGATGGTAAAGGCATCGCAATACTTGGTATAATCAGCCGGGGTAGGGATATCCCCCTCAGCCATGATGCCGTAGCCAAGACGCGCGCCGTCGATATACAGCGGCAGACCCAGGGCAAAGCAGGTCTTGTAAAGCTCCTGTAGCTCCTGCTTTGTATACAGCGTGCCGTTTTCGGTGGGGTTGGAAATATACACCATGCCGGGCTGCACGATATGCTCGTGGCTGCCGTCTGCCCAGTGGGCATCATAATAGGCCTGCACAGCCGCGGCGGTGATCTTTCCGTCCTCCGAGGGCAGGGCCAGCACCTTGTGCCCGCCGGCCTCGATGGCACCGGTCTCGTGCGCGTTGATATGGCCGCTCACGGCGCACAGCACGCCCTGGTGCGGGCGCAGGATCGCGCGGATCATCACCGCGTTTACCTGCGTGCCACCCACCAGAAAATGTACGGCAGCCGAGGGGGCTTCAAAGCGGGCGCGAATCATCTCGCGGGCGCGCTCGCAATATACGTCCTCGCTGTAGCCGGGCGCCTGCTCGGCATTGGTCTTGACAAGCGCCTCTAAAACCTTGGGGTGTGCCCCCTCTAAATAATCACTTTCAAAGCGGATCATGGATGTTCCTTTCAGCCCAGTTTGGCCAGCGCTGCCTGCAGCGCCTCCAGCGTTGCCTTGTATTTTTCAAGCTTCGCCTTTTCGCCCTCTACCACCGGGGCAGGTGCCTTGGCAAGGAAGCCCTCGTTGCTCAGCTTGCCGGCCAGGCGGGCGATCTCGCCCTCTGTCTTTTTGATCTCGCCTGCCAGGCGCGTGCGCTCCTTTTCGGTATCGATCATCTCGGCCATGGGGATATAGACGGTAGCGGCATCGGTCACGATGCTGACGGCATCGTCCTTTTCGTACTTCTCTACAATCTCCAGCGCCGAGGCAGAGGCCAGCTTCTCAAAGAAGGGATAAGCGCTTTCGTAGGTTGCGGGATAGCGGGTGGTGATAAAGAGCTTAGCGCGGCGAGAGGGCGGTACGTTCATTTCCGCACGGCGGGCGCGGATAGCGCGAATGCTGCCGATCACGCGTTCCATCTCCTCGGTCTCGGCGGGGAAATCCAGTGCCGGGTCTGCCGTGGGATAGGCCGCGATCATAATGCTTTCTGCCTCCTGCGGCAGGGTCTGGTAGATCTCCTCGGTGATGAAGGGCATATACGGATGCAGCAGCTTAAGCGTCTCTCGCAGCACGTGGACAAGCACACGGCGTGCCGTATCGGCACCGGTGCTCTCCTTCTCGTACAGGCGGCTCTTACAGAGCTCGATATACCAGTCACACAAAATATCCCAGGTGAAATCGTAAATGGCGGACAGGGCTACGCCCAGCTCGTAATGGTCAACGGCCTCGTTTACGTTCTTTGCCAGCTGATTGAGGCGGGTGAGTACCCATTTATCCTCCTTCGCGAGCTGCTCAGCCGCCGGGAGAGACCAATCGCGGCCCTCAAACTCGTCAGGCAGGTTCATCAGCACGAAGCGCGAGGCGTTCCACAGCTTGTTGGCAAAGTTACGGGCAGATTCGATCTTCTCATCCGAGAAGCGCATATCGTTACCGGGGGCGTTACCCGTAGCCAGGGCAAAGCGCAGCGCGTCGGCACCGTACTGGTCAATGATCTCCAGCGGGTCGATACCGTTGCCAAGCGATTTAGACATCTTGCGCCCCTGGGCATCACGCACCAGGCCGTGGATAAAGACGGTGGAAAAGGGCTCCTTGCCCATATGCTCCATGCCCGAGAACACCATTCTGGCCACCCAGAAGAAGATGATATCGTAACCGGTAACCAGCACCGAGGTGGGGTAATAGCGCTGAAGATCCGCCGTCTTATCCGGCCAGCCGAGCGTAGAGAACGGCCAAAGGGCAGACGAGAACCAGGTGTCCAGCACGTCCTCCTCCTGCCGCATCTCCTTGCCGCACTTGGGGCAAGGAACGTGATCGTCCTTAGAAACGATCATCTCGCCGCAGGCATCACAATAGAAGGCAGGGATACGGTGGCCCCACCACAGCTGGCGGGAGATGCACCAATCGTGCACGTTTTCCATCCAGTTGGTATAGATCTTGGTAAAGCGCTCCGGCTCAAAGCGGACGCGGCCGTCACGCACGACCTCCAGCGCCGGGCCGGCCAGCGGCTGCATCTTGACAAACCACTGATTTGAGGTCAGCGGCTCAACCGTCGTCTTACAGCGGTAGCAGGTGCCTACGTTGTGCGCGTGCGGCACGGTTTTCAGCAGGTAGCCGCCTGCCTCCAGGTCGGCCAGCAGGGCGCGGCGGCACTCGTAGCGGTCCATACCCTCGTACTTGCCGGCGTTGGCGTTCATGGTGGCATCATCATTCATCACGCGAATGCTCTCAAGCCCGTGGCGCTCGCCAACCAAAAAGTCGTTGGGGTCGTGGGCGGGGGTGATCTTTACGCAGCCGGTACCAAAGCCGATCTCGACGTATTCATCGGCAATCACCGGAATACGGCGACCAACGGCCGGCAGGATCAGCGTCTTGCCGATGAGGTGCTTATGCTCCTCATCGTTCGGGTTTACGGCCACGGCGGTATCACCGAACATGGTCTCCGGGCGGGTGGTAGCCACCTCTACGTAGCCATCCTCCCCCTCGATCGGGTAGCGCAGATGGTAGAAGAAGCCAGGCTGCTCAGCATACTCGACCTCCGCATCCGAAAGGGCGGTAATGCAATGCGGGCACCAGTTGATGATGCGGTAGCCGCGGTAGATCAGCCCCTTGTTGTACAGATTAACGAACACCTCGCGCACGGCGCGGGAGCAGCCCTCATCCATCGTAAAGCGCTCATGCCCCCAGTCACAGGAGGTGCCCAGCTTTTTCAGCTGGCTGATGATGCGGCCGCCGTACTGCTCCTTCCACGCCCAAACGCGCTCAAGAAATTTCTCGCGGCCAAGGTCGTAGCGGGTCAGCCCCTCGTCTACACGCAGGCGCTCCTCTACCTTGATCTGGGTAGCGATGCCGGCATGGTCGGTGCCCGGCACCCACAGGGTGCTGTAGCCCTGCATGCGCTTGGTACGAACCAGGATATCCTGCAGCGTTTCATCCAGCGCGTGGCCCATATGCAGCTGGCCGGTCACGTTCGGGGGCGGGATGACCACCGAAAAAGCAGGCTTGCTTTCATCCGGGTCCGGGGCGAAGTAGTTCTTTTCGCACCAATTTTTGTAGATCCTATCCTCAAACGAGGCCGGGTCATAGATCTTGGCCAATTCTTTTTTCATGCTATACAATCCTTTCGGTTGAAAAAATACAAAATAAAAAAACGCCCTGTCAAAAACAGGACGCCATAAGCGCGGTACCACCTGCATTGATGCCAAAAAGGCATCCGCTCAACTGCCTTAACGCGGCGCACGGCGGGGTCTACTGTATTCTTCCCGCGGCTCCGGGACTACCTTCTCTCTTCCGCCGCACGGATTTACACCAGCCATCCGCTCTCTCTGCCGCCCGGAAAAAGATACTCTTCCCCATCCTTGCCTCTTTTTTGATTATAGCACACGAAAAAAGATTTGTCAAGTGCCCACGCCACCATGATAAAAAAATGAAGCAAAAACATTGCAAAGACAGGGCAAATGTGCTACAATAAAAGAGAACATTGCGTCTTGGAGGATAGACATGAACGGTTTTCGCGAGGTAATTCTTTGCAAGTATGGCGAGCTGGTCTTAAAGGGGGCAAACCTTTCCTTTTTTGAGAGCCTGCTGGTAAAGGAAATGAAGGCGCGTGCGCGCCGGCACGGTAAATTTAACATTTACCACGTGCAAAGCACACTATATATTGAGCCGCTGGAGGATGATTGCGACCTGGATGGGATGCTGGCCTCTGCGCGGCGGGTATTCGGCATTGTGGGCATTACGCGTGCCGCAGTGGCCGAAAAGAACATGGAGGACATTTTGCGCGTAGCCAAGGAATATCTGCCACAGCAGATGATAGGCAAGCGCAGCTTTCGTGTGGATGCCAAGCGGGCAGACAAGAAATTTCCCCTTCCCTCGCCTGAGATCGCCGGCGAGGTGGGCGGTGCCCTGCTTTCGGTCAACCCGCGATGGAAGGTAGATCTGCACAACCCCGACTGCCGCATTCGCGTAGAGATCCGCGAGACGGCTGCCTACATTCACGCCGACCAGGAAAAGGGAGCGGGCGGTATGCCCATCCGCTCAAACGGGCGTGGCCTGCTGCTGCTTTCCGGCGGTATTGACAGCCCCGTAGCCGGCTTTATGATGGCCAAGCGTGGCGTAGAGATCGAGGCGCTGCATTTTGAAAGCTTCCCCTACACCAGCGAGCGCGCCAAGGAAAAGGTGATGCAGCTGGCGAGCGAGCTGTGCGAATACTGCACCAAGATCCACGTGCATGTCATCTCCCTGACCCATATTCAGGAGGAGCTGCGCGACAAATGCGAGGAGGATTATTTCACCCTGCTTTTGCGCCGCTTTATGATGACGCTGGCGGAGCGCTGTGCCCGCACCTACAAGTGTGGCGCGCTGATCACGGGCGAGAGCCTTGGCCAGGTGGCCAGCCAAACAATGGAGGCGCTGAACGTCACGAACGAGGTCGTCTCTATCCCCGTATTCCGCCCTTGCATTGGTCTTGATAAGGAAGAGATCGTGCAGATCGCACGGCAGATCGGCACCTTTGAGACCTCGATTTTGCCCTACGAGGATTGCTGTACCGTCTTCACCCCGCGCCACCCGCGTACGCGCCCGGTGCTGGAAAAGGTGCTGGCTCAGCAGGCCAAGGTGGATTTCGATGCCCTGGTAGAAGAGGCCTGGGGCAGCATGTATACCGAGACCTGCACGCTGCAGGAGGAGCTTTGAGGTGAAAAAGCAGCAAGGCTGTGTGTCCATAAGGACACACAGCCTTGTTTTTTATTCTCAGAAACGGCGATTACGTCTTCTCTCCTGCACCATGACCCGGTAAACGGCATAGCCGCCGGCAGCCAGGCAAAGAAGCACGATCAGCACGATGAGCCAGGTGCCATCCCCCGCGCAGCCGCCGCCGGGATTGGCGGTTACGGTGAACTGGCAGGTAGCTTCACCATCCGTATACAGCACACTCAGCGTATGCGGGCCAAGCGCCAGCGTCTCTAAGTAGGTGCTAAGCAGATTGATTACGGTATTCCGATCTACGGTGGTATAATGGATCTCGTTGATCAGCACACCATCCACCTTTAGGCCTACAAAATCAGCAAGCGCTCCGTTGGCTACGAAGGCCAGCGAAAACTCAGAGCCCTTTTGCCAGCCGCTGCCATGCCCCTGGGTGATCTTATACGGCTCTCTTTGGCCAATGATCGCATCCAGCGCGCTGCGATCTACCAGCGCCTTTTCGCGCACGGTCAGCTTGGCATAGGCTTCCTCGATCAAACCAACGGCCTCGGCAATATCGCTATCCTTCATGCTGGAGCCCTCAGGCAGCAGGCCGATGGCATTCTGCACGGCCGTTACACGCTTGATGCTGTGAAGCAGCGCCTCCAGGCGGGCGATCTCGGTAGCGATATCTGCCTTCTCCCCCTCGGTGTAATTACTGTTATAATCGGTCTGTGCCTGCTTGAGATCGACAACTGCCTGCTCTAAGGTGGCCTTATCGGTCAGGTTAAAGCTGCTTTCGTTGATCTTGGTAGCGGCATAGGTGCTAACGGTGATCAGCGCACGGGCTGCCTCCTCAATGCGGGTAAGCAGCGCTTCTGCCTTGGCACGCGCCTCGGAAAGGGCGGCACGCTCTTCATCCGTCAGGTGCTCGGTGGCGGCCAGCGCATCCATATCGCGGATCAGCTGCTCAATGGCAGCACGGTCGGCCGAGGTAACGGTAGAAATATCGTAGCCGTTTACGGCTGCAAGCAGCCTGGCCAGCTCGTCAGCATTTTTCTTGATCTCGGAAAGCAGCGCCTCGGCATAGGTAATACCGGCATTCAGCTCCTTACGCTGCTCGTCGCTCGGCAGGTCGGTGCCCAGCAGCGCCTTGATGCCGTTCAAAACACGGGTAACTGGCGTTTGGTCGATGGATTTTACCGTATTGATATCATAGCGATAGAGCTCATCCAGCAGGCTATCGGTATTGTTGGCGGCGTTTTTGGCAACGCTCTCTAAGAGCGCCTCTGCCTTTTTACGCAGCTCCTCCAGCGCTTCGATCTCCTTTTTTGTCAGGTTGGTCTCGTAATCGTAGAGGTCATCGATCGCCTCGATCAGCGCCTCGATATCTGCCTGGTCACCGAGACCTACCGTGGCAGGATCATAGGTATTGATGGCCTTGGTGATGCGGTCGATCTCGGCAGCGATCATATCGGTGCGCTCCATCAACCATTGGATGGTAAAGCGCAGGTTCTGTACGGCGGCACGCTCCTCCTCGGTCAGGTTGTCGCCCTCCAGCAGCAGGTCTACATCATCCATCAGCGCCAAGAGATCCTCCACGTCTGCCGAGGTAACGGTGCGGATGTGGTAGGGCTCCAGCGCGACGGTCAGACGCTTGATCTCGACAGCCACCTCGCTGATCCTTTGCAGCAGCGCATCGGCATACTTCGTCAGATCCTGCAGGGTGATCCGCTCATCTGCGGTCAGCGTGGTGCCGGCCAGCAGACCAGCGATCTCAGCCTTGATGGTCTCGATATCAGCTTTATCCGAGGATTTTACCGTGGGGATGGTATAGGCATCCAGCGATACGACCAGCCGGTCTACCTTAGAATCGGTCAGCTCAAAGATCACGCCGCGATCGGTAGACAGGTAGGTCACGTTGCCGGCCAGGTCGGCAAGGCGCACGTAAACGGCCAGGCGCTTACCCTCTTCCGCACGCACGGCCACCTCGCCGCGGTAGGGCTGCCATTCGTCCAGCGCCTCCAGCGCGGTCGCAGAAAGCACTTGATCTGCCAAATAGTAGGCAATGCTGCTCATACCGGCCCCCTCGTCGCTTGCCGTAACCGTCAGGCGCAGGCTGCTGCGACAGTACTGCGTAAAGTCGATCGTGGTATGCAGCGCGGTGGTGGTGGCGGTATAGGCACCGGCCGTTACGGCCAGCGCGCCGGTGGGTGCCTTTTGATCGTCTAAGCCGTTGCCGGCGGTGCAGCCGGGGTAGGTACAATCATAGGCATGAGTCTCTACATCCCAGGCAAGGGTGTGGCATACCCCGTTTTCATAGGTGATCTGGTAATTGGCAGTCACGTCCTTGCCCTGCGCGTTTTTGATCACGGCAGCCGAGCAAAGAATCTCGTGCCCGCTCTTTGTCAGAGTAATGGCCGAAAGCCTCTCCCCTGTCACCAGGCCGGTGGCGGTTACCTGATCGGTGCCCGCTACTATGCCATCCCCCTCGTCGATCAATTGCTCCTTGGCGGAAAGCGAAAGCTCTTTTTGAGCGATGGTATAGGTGCCGGCAGACAGCGTGCCGCTGTAATTGCCCTGCCCCATAAGGCGCACGGTAATATCACCGGCGCTGGTCAAGTCGGTCGTTGCCCGACCGCCACGCAGATAGGTGACGGTGTAATCACGCCCGGCAGCCAGCGCTTCGCCATTGGCTGTGGCGGTTACGGTGGGCATCTGCTCCCCGCCCCCGTAGGTGAAGTCTACTTGGTCAAGAGATGCGCTTGCCCCGCTGAGCGAGCAGGCGGCGATCGTAAAGCTGCCTCTCGCCTCGCCGGAATAATCACCGTCCGCCTTGGCCGTTACGGTCAGGGTGGCAGTGCCGGCGGCAATATTATGCGAGGCAGAGATCGTATACTGGTCAGCCGGCAGCAGTGCGCCGCCCGCCAGGCGAACGGTTACGTCATCGGCCTCCGGCAGGTGTGCCGTGCCGTTGTAGGTATAGCTGCCGCGCACCGAAACGGTAGCACCGTTGATGCTGGTCTTTTGCGTGGTAAAGGCCGTCTGCACGGGGCTTGTATAGGTATTGCCAAGCTTGTCCTGCAGGGTCACCACGTAGGCATAGGCGGTATTGGGTGTCAGGGCGGAAAGCGCAAAGCTGCCGCTTGCCTGGTTGACGGTCTGGCCGTCTGCCTGCTGCTGGGTATCTCTTTCCCAATACAGCAGCGAATAGCTGTAAAGACCAACCGCATCGCTGCCCACCACGGTGAGGGTGGCGCCGGTATCACCCACCGTATCAAACGAAACGCTCTCTAAGACCGGGGCGGTTGTATCGCGGTTCAATGCAACCGTTTTTTCGGCGCACTGGCCCGCGGCGTTTTTGAGATAATAGGTAAAGGTTCCCTTTCGATCTGCATCGATCGTGATCGCATCGGTATAGCCGCCCCCCAGCGTCTCGCTGATCTCACAGCCGGCCGGTGCGGTAAGGGTCACGTTGCCGGTGTACCAGCGCACGCTCTCCACGTCGCGATATTCACCGCTGATCATGGCGGCGGCATCGGTTTCTAGGAAGGAGATCGCAAAGGGCAGGTAGATCGTTTCATCCAGCGTGTCGTCTACCGTAACGGTCACGCCGGCGCGGTACTGGCCAACCGCCAAGGGCGTAGCACAGCTCTCCCAGCCGTTATCCCCATCCTGCTCGTAGAAGATCGCCGAAACCGTCTCACCCACGTAGCTTGGCAGGGTGTTGCTGACGGCGGCTTCTTTCGTGGTCGCATTATAGACAAGGTCAGCCGGTTCCTGTAGTGTGATCCTGCCTACCACGTAATTGTGCGTCTTCAGCGCCTCGCAGGAAAGGCCGTCTGCCCGCGTGCAAAGCACGGTCAGCACGTTGCCCTCTACCTGGCCACCCCAGGAGTGGCTATGCTCGGCAAACTGCAGCTCACCGTCATCCCCCTCACGGAGCTTATAAAGATCAATATAAAGGCTGGAGCCCTCAAAATAATCGTCATAATTCTCGCCGTCCATATACGTAGACCAGCCCTGGGTAAAGGTATAGGGGTATTCGCTGGTGTTAATATAAACCGAAATCTTATCAGACGTACCGTACGTCAAGGCACCGGCGATCTCAATTTTAGCTCCCTTTTCCAAATTGACATCATCCAATTGAGAGCCACCTACCCGGCCGCCTGTAATTTCAGGGGCGCCAAGAAGCCGAAATTCCCCCTGCTTGATGGCCAGAGCCCGCTCCTTTTCGCTGCTAAAGTGCCCGCCCTGTACAACCAGGGTAGCGGTGCTGCCGCTGTTCTCAATACTGTGGGATGTGCCGGCGACAATATCACCGCCATAAACAATGGTGGTTCCCTTGCTATTTTGAATGGCACAGGTTCTCCCAGAAACCGTGCCGCCATAAACGGTAACGGTGCCGGCGCCATCGTTCTTGATCGCGGTTGCGCCGTATACGGTGCCGCTATAGATAGCAACGTCGCCCTCGCACTGAGAGTAAAGATAAAACGACGTGTGAATAGCAACGGCAGAAGACTGTAGCGTACCGCTATCAGTACAATCACAGACGGTAAAGGTCGCACCGGTGCGAGGATATATGCTATATTCCCCCAGATCCAGCGTATTGCCATTCAGACAAAGCGTCACGTCACCGTTGATGATCACGTCGCCACTCACGCCGGAGAAATCATCAGCCAAATAATAATGCCCCGCAGCCACCTCTCCTGCTGCGACAGACCAGGCGGTATCAAAGGCCTCGCCTGTGCCGTGCGCGGTATGCGCGCCGGGGTCGGCCGCCAGGGCGAGCTGCATAAGCACCGGCAGGGCAAGCAGACTAAGCAGCAGCACAAGCAAAATGGAGGCATACCGGTGCTTACATCTCAACTTTCTTTTCATTGCTTTTCCTCTCTATTCTGACCAACCGCACAGAAATGACAGAATGGTGCTTCGCCCCCCTCCGGCAACGAAACAAGCACCTTATCACAAGGAGAGTTCTCTTGCGACATACCTGCTTGGCGGTTGTTTATTTATGTACGCTTATTATAGCATACTTCCCCTTAAAATGCAAGGCGCGCAGCCGGTGAAAGCGAAAAATTTACAAGTGCCCCGGCCGCAAAAAAGAGAAGCCCGCTTGCTTCCAAGCGGGCTTCTCCCCTCATTGTTAGATATTCGCAATATCGTCAACCACGAGGTTCTCGTTGTCAACGTAGTCCTTATCGGTCTCGTTTTCATCCGAGCCCATCAGGATATCCCATGCCTCAAAGGAGGCGATTGCCCATTCGGGTCTATGATACTTCTTCATCATCTTTTACCCCTTTCTATTAAGCATTGTATGCTTCGATCATCTGGCCGAGGTAAGCAAGAGACATAGCAGCAAAGTACAGACCGTCGCTGCAGCTCTCGCTGATACGGATGACGTAAGAATCAACGCTGTAGGTCAGGGTTGCGCCTGCCTCACCGTCTACTACGGCACGAACGTAGAAGGTATCGCCCAGCTCAGCAAAGCCGACGTTGTAGATAGCCTTCTGCTCCTTGCCCTCCCAAGCGGCCTCCATCGCGATCTTGGTAGACTCGCTGAAGTCAGCATTCTTGGAAACCTCGAGCTCGTAGGTGGTAGCACCCTCTACAGAGTCGATCATGTACTTCATACCGATATCGGTGCCCATGATCAGGCTTACGTTCTTGATCTTGTTGGCGCCATCCTCGTTGTTGTAAACGTCAACAAGAGAGGACATATCAGCCGTTGCGCGCTTCTGCGCCTCGGTCAGGTCGGCGTTGGCCGGCGCATCTACATTGTAGCCGAAGAGAGCCTGGGTGTTAGCACCGTAGTTCAGCATAGCAACCAGCAGGTTGTCAAGTGCCTCGCTCTGACCCAAAGCGGCCATCGCGTATGCCTTGATGCTGACAGGAACAACGACACCATAGTTCTTATCACCGGCTTCGTTTACGGTGTAGGGACGAACGTAGATCACATCGGTCATCTGCTTAGCGGTCAGACCGGCGTAAGCAAACTTATAGAGGTTGCCCTGCTGAACGGCAGCACCCATATCGGTACCGCCGGCAGCCAGCTGCTCAGCAGTCGGCTCAGCAGTCCAGTACTCCATTGCTACGGTAGTACCCTCAGCCTTTGCCAGGATATCAGCATATACGTTCAGGGTGAAGTCCTTGGCGATGTCTACGCTGGTAGCACCAACGGTAGGCGTCTCAGCCAGATCGGTGAAGGTAACCTTCGGCTCGGAATACAGCATCCAGTTATCCTTGGTACCCTGTACGTAGCGGATATCGATCACGTCACCCATCTCAACGTCTACAGAAAGCGGGAAGGGCCAGGTGCCTGCATCGGTCATGTTCTTTTTGAAGTCGATGTTGCGGGTTGCAGAGTCGGTGTAGACCTCTTCGGATACGAAGTGGAAGTACTCGTTCTCGGTATCAAGCGGCCATACCTTTTCGCCATTCACGTAGATGGCCATACCGCCTGCTACAGGGCACTCGGTGCCTGCGTTAGCACCCAGCTCACGGCCGATGATGAACTTGTTGAAATCGATCTCTGCGGTGCCGTTGTAATCAACGGTCTTCTGAATGGACTGGATGTAGGTGCCGATCTCATCATCCGGTCTTGCATACGGCGTGCCGGCCAGGATCTCGGGATCTACACAGCCGGTAACAACGAAGCAGCACGGACGGTTATTGATATCGTAGAAGCCACCGCCGGTCATGCCCCAAGGGCCGCTGCTGAAGGGAGCGATAAATACGCCGCCGCCTACGTTGTAGGCATAGGGAGAGAAGGTCATGGTAGCCTTCTCGTAAGCACCGGCTACCCAACCGCCGGAGAAGTGAACGGTCTCATCAGCGCCCCAAACAGGACGGTTCTCGAACCAAAGAGCGGGCTGCATAACCACAGAGGTAAGAACAGCATTCTCTTCGCCGATGGTGTACTGACCCTCGTCAGCGATATCAGCCTTGCCATCGCCATTGCTATCCCAACCGAAGAAGATCAGGTCGCCCTGGTACTTGGGCAGGGTGATAGTAGAGCCGGGACGGGTCTTGATAGACTTGGTGTTAGAGCCATAGGCATCAGACAGGGTAAGGTAGATCGCGCCACCCGGCTTCTGAACCAGAACGGGATCCATGAATACGGCGTTACCGGAGCCGGCAACGCAGAAGGAAACGGTATCACCGGCAGAAGCCTCGAAGGAGACCGGTTCAACCTCCGCCAGGATGCCCTCCAGCGTGGTGCTGCTGCTGCTGATATTGAACCAACCGTCAGTCTTATCAGCGGTAGCGGTGGCCGGCCATACGGGCTGGTCGTTTACCAAAATGGCAAACTTGTGCGAGGAATCGAGCAGATGCTCAAACTTCGTAAAGGAAATGCCGTAGTTGCCGCCCTCAGCAACGGTGTACTGAATAGCGGAGATAAAGCCGTTACCGGAGGTGGTGATGCCATCGGGCTTGATTGCGTTAGCGTTCTGGTCGATGCCAGCCTCGAACTTATAGGCAGCGCCGGCATGCAGGTGCCACAGCGGCGCGCCGTTCCAAATACCAACGGATTCGCCATTGGCGTACTTGGTAGCCAGGTCCGTATAAATTTCCTCGGTAGATACCCAGTTCATATCATGCCCGATGGTAGGGCTATCGCCAGCCATGAACAGAATGCGGGTAAAGGGCGTGAAGGTACCGCCAAGCTGGTACTGACCAACGCGCCAGTTGCTTTCCTGCGTGACCTTGAAGGTGTCGTCTGCGAGCAGCCAAGCCAGGTACTCTTCAGCAGTTGCGAAGGCATCAGCAGAATCGATAAGGCCGGTGCCGGCAGCGGCATCGTATGCGCCCTTCATTCTGAAGACCTCAGAGATGGTGTAGGAAACCTGGAACTCGTCAGCAAAGGAGAACTTTACGGGTTCCGGAGCGGGCTTCTGCTCAACAGCAGGGGTGAAGCGCGTAGGCATACCGGAGCTCTGAACGGCAAAGTATACCTTATCACCCTCGTACAGCTCGATGGGCTCCAGCATCTCGGCGATTGCAGCATTAATATCTGCCTCTGCAACGGTGGTAGCGCCCGTGGTTGCATACCAGGTGCTGTAATCGGTTGCCGAAGCGCCCAGGGGCCATACAGCCTCGCCGTTTACCAGAATGGCATACTTGTGGCCGCTTGCGCCGCCATCTACGATATCACCCTGAATGAAGGGCATGTAGAAGCCTTCCTCTTCAGCGGTGAACACAAAGGCTACAGCCTTAGCGGCATTGGTGTTGGTAAGGCCGTTATATACGCCCTGACCCATCAGCGGCGTGCCGCCCCAAATGCTGGAGCCACCCTTGCCGCCGTTTGCATTGGCGCTGGCAATGTAAGCATCCAATGCAGCCTTGTAAGCGGTATCGGTGGTGATCCAGGTCACGTCGTGCGTGTTATCGCCCTTATCCTGGCAGTAGAAGGCAATGCGAGAGAATGCCTCAAACGTGCCGGT
>JAZQVK010000050.1:0-8564 GCA_045631765.1 Eubacteriales bacterium | reverse complement strand
GTACGCATGGTGGCACCTCCTTTTGTGATTAAAAATATTCTTTGCGAAATTGTACAAATTATACTTGCAATCTGCATGTGGATATTGTATAATATATACGTATATTTTCTACGGAGAAAGGAGATACTGCCATGCCTGAGAAAAAGCTGCCAAAGCGGCTGCTCCACCCGGTGTATAAAACCGCGTTCCACGTAACGGAGGAGCTGTATGAAAGCCCCACCGCCAAGGAGCCGTTGCTATCCCGCTCGTATAGCGGGCGCTTCCGTATTGATCTGCTGCGTACTCTTTGTCTTGGTACCGTGCTTCTTTCCGCCGTTGCGCTGGCCAGCCTGCTGGCAGGCGAACGCAAATAAAATTGCTCCGATTTAGTTGATCGGAAGAATGAAGGAGATTTTGGATATGTCTTTTTCCAGCCTGTTTCCAACCAACATTGTTTTTGACGCAGCTGACGTCATGATCTGCCTGGGTGCTTCGCTGCTGCTTGGCCTTGTGCTGGCGGTTGCTTACATGTTCAGCGGCGCATATTCCAAGAGCCTGGCGATCTCGCTGGTGCTGATTCCCGCTGTGATCCAAAGCGTGATCCTGTTCGTAAACC
Source organism: Eubacteriales bacterium (assembly GCA_045631765.1). Lineage (GTDB taxonomy): Bacteria > Bacillota > Clostridia > Oscillospirales > CAG-272 > UBA1740. The sequence goes on along the minus strand of JAZQVK010000050.1, from coordinate 7,969 downwards.
AGAATTTCGGCGCGGCGCTGGCCGTTGGCGGTATCTTCGCGCTGATGAACTTCCGTTCCGCTGCCGGCACGGCACGCGAGATCGTTGCCATCTTCTGCGGTGTGGCCGTTGGTATTTCGGTGGGTATGGGTTACGTGCTGTATGCCGCTATTTTGACGGTGGTGCTGGGTGTTGTGATGGTTCTGCTTGGCCTCACCCCGTTCGGCGAGGATGCAGGCCTTGATCGTGTACTTAAGATCCTGATTCCCGAATCGCTGGATTATACCGACGTGTTTGACGATGCCTTTAAGGCCTACACCCGCAAGCACAACCTGGAGATCGTTCGTACCACCAACATGGGCAGCATGTACGAGCTGCACTATAAGGTGACCCTGAAGAACCGCCGCAAGGAAAAGGAATTCATGGATGCCTTGCGCGAAAGGAACGGCAACCTGCCGATCACCTGCGCCATCACCATGCCGAAGAAGGACGAACTCTGATACGAATAAGCCTGTTTAACGGGCGAAGGAGTAGCTTTGATTAAGAAAATCGTGTGTGCTGTTATCGCGGTCGTTTTGATCGCCGCAGCAGTTATATTACTGCCCGGCGGCCTTAGCCGGCTGCAGGGTGGGGATATCCCCCCCTCGCCGATCGTGCTGCCGGAAAGCACGCTGACCGAGGCAGAGATCGCGATCCCGGCAAAGGATATTGATCCAACGTGGACGGCTACCAAGGCGGTTTACGTCAGCCTGGAGGGCGAACGGATGTCGGTGCCCAGCATTGGCGTTTCGCTGTCGCAGGATGGGCGCGTGTTGACCATCAAGCAAAGCGGCACCTACGTTGTCAGCGGTGAACTGCGAGATGGGCAGATCATTGTTGACGTGGCGCAGGGGCGTGTACATCTGGTACTGGCCGGTGCTACGCTGCATTGCGAACGCTCCTCTCCCATCTACGTGCGCCAGGCATCTGCCGTGCGCATTATTGCTGAGGCCGGTACGGTAAACCGCTTGAGCGACGGTGCTGAATACGACTACCTCGACCCCGTGTATATGGAGCCGGATGCGACCATCTTTTCTGAGGATGACCTGATCCTTTGCGGAACGGGTGAATTACAGGTAGAGGGTAACTTCCGCGATGCCATTCACGGTAAGGATAAGATCACCATTTCCGATCTGGCGCTTGGCATTACGGCCAAGGAGGATGGTGTGGTAGCGCGGGATGCGCTGCTGCTTCGCACCGCCACCATTGAGGCCGAATGCGGCTTGGATTGTCTGAAGGCGAATAACCCTGCCGAGGGCTTTGGCTACGTGTATGCCGAAAGCGGCGTTTTTGAGCTGTATCCCGGTAACGATGCCATGCAGGCTGAGGGGCGAATGCTGATCACGGGTGGTGATTATTACCTCGTCTGTGGCGGCGGCTATTCCTCCCCCCGCGGTTTAGAGAGCCGCAAGGGACTAAAGGCCATGCGCGAGCTGGTGATCACCGGTGGCCATTTTGAGATCGACTCCTCGGATGATGCCATTCACGCAGACGAGCGGCTTTCCATTATGGGTGGCAGCTATTCGCTTTACGCGGGTGATGATGCCATTCTTGCTACCGATCTGTACGTGGGCGGCGGTGATATTACCGTGCGCACCTGCTTAGAGGGCATGGTGGGTGAGGTGATCGAGATCGTTGACGGTATGATCAACATTTCCTCGCAAATGGACGGTGTGAATGCGCGTATCCGCGCGCTGCTTGAAAATAACGGCTTTGATCTGTACCCGGAGGGAACCGGTATTGCCCCCTCTACCGCGGCCATGTATATGCGCGGCGGATGCCTCGTGGTGAATGCCGACCGTGATGCCGTTTGTGTACGCGGCACCATGCTGATGAGCGGCGGTCTTGCCCTGCTGGCAGGGCCGGAGTTTACCGGCGGCGACCCCTTAGATTGTGATATGGGCTTTACCATGACGGGCGGCACGCTGTTTGCCGTGGGTAGAACGATCTATCTGCCTACCTTGACCGAGCAATCTACCGTTTCGATGGTAGAGGCAAGCTTTGCGGGCGTGCAGCCGGCAGAAACGCCTGTTTGCGTGCGCCGTGGTGGGCAAGCACTGATAACGGCCGTTTCACCGCGCCAGTACTATAAGATGGTAATTTTCTCCTCGCTCCTTGAGGATGGTGTATCGTATACGCTGTGCGCCGGCGGCGAGCTGGCAGAGGAGCATGGCCGTATTGTGAAGGGGGTAGCTCCCGTTCATGATCACGCGATCGGTAATTTTTCTCTTGCTGATGGGCGTGCGGTCTTAGCCGAGGGTGGAAAGACCTTCCCGGGCATTTATGAAGAAGAAGAGATCCTGTAAAAAGGATCTCTTCTTTCTTTATGGGGCATGTAAACAATAAAAAGACCGTGTCGGGATCAGCGATCCGAGACACGGTCTTTTTATACGAAACCCGGTGCAATTACTTCTCAGCCTTTGCAACGATGGTCTCGCCCTTGTAAGAGCCGCAGTTCTTGCAAACGTGGTGAGCCAGGTTCATTTCACCGCACTTGGGGCACTTTGCAAGCGTGGGGTTTTCCAGCTTCCAGGTGCTGGAGCGTCTGGAATCTCTGCGAGCCTTGGATACTTTTCTCTTCGGTACTGCCATTTCGGATACACCTCCTGATTTCCTTTGCGCGTGGGCGCGTCATATTTTCATTTTTAGAATAAACTTATGGTTCGTCCTTTGACGCGGCTTCCTTATGCCGTTCAAGCCAGGCCGCCAGGGGCGCTAAGCGCGGGTCTGTTTCTTGCTTGCTGCAGGCACAGGGGCCGTTATTTAGGTTTTTGCCGCATTGCGGGCAAAGCCCGGCGCAATCCTCTTGACAGAGGAGCTTGGCAGGGAACTCAAGCACCAGCATTTCCAGCAGCTGCTCGTCCACGTCCAAAAACCCATCCTCTACGATCACGTAATCGTCAGCATCCTCCTCCGCCACGTTGGCAAGCAGCTTTGCCGGCGCTACCGTTTTTTCAAAACGGAAGGAGAATGTGCCGGTTACCTCTTCCAAGCAGCGGGCGCAGGGCGCCACGTAAGGGATCGAAGCAGAAAGCGACATGCGCATATACCCGGCCGTGTTGGTGATTTCACCCTGTACCAGCAACTCACTCGGAAAATGAACGCCGTAAAGGTTGGCGGCAATACCGTCCTCTTCCTCCACCGGGGGCGGAAGAAGAAAATCAACCGGCAGGACACGAATATTTTCCGCCAATAAAGGGCGAAGATCTAATTTCATATAACCCTCCTTTGGCGAAAAACGCGCGAAAAAACCGACTTGTCAAAAGTCTACAAGATATTATACACAAAACCTGCTGAAATGTCAAGGACTTTCTGAAATAAATTCACGGAAAGGTTAAAAAACTTCTATATTCTTCGATTGACAAAGCGCGCCTTATCGACTATAATAATAATAGCCTGTCCAAACGATACTATGAAAGCTGGAGAACGTGTATGAGTGAAGAAGCCCGCACCGGCGGTTTAGTCTCAAAAATATTAAAGGCGATCTGCTTGGTCGTTATTTTTGGCGTGATCGCCTTTTTGCTGCTGCGCATCTTTTTGGCGGAATATTATCCCGATCGGATGAAGCAGCTTTACCCAAGTGAGGAGCTGGTGGCCGCCTACGAGGCAGACCCGTCCTTAGAGATGCATCGCCAGCGGCTTCGCATCTCTTATGATGATCCGAATTTTTCGCTGTTCATGGCCTCAAACCAGTTCTATTGCCCCGCAACCGGGGAATTTCAAATCACCCTGCGCTATAATAACAGCACCTTGGAGGAGGTAGCTAAGGATTTTGCCTTGCCGGAGATCCCTGCCGCAGACCCCGCGCTGTTTGATTATTCCTTGGTGGATAATATGGGCAACCGCACGCCGCTTACCTGCGTGTGGACGGAAAGCAAGTTTATGTACCAGTATATGAAGCTGGTCACCTCAGAGGTGGATTTTTCTAAGGACCCCGGCTGGATCCGCATAGAGATATACTATAAGGATGCCATTGATTATGGGGAAGAGGCGTATTCCCGTATCCCCGTATACGAAAAAGAGCTGGTAGGAGACGATACGGTATTCACCCTGCGCGCAGAGGAGCTTGCGCCATGGTGACCGAGGAGCTTCGCTATACGCCGCGCCCGGTAAACCACCGCGCAACGGCGGTAGCCATCGGGCTATCATTTCCTGCCGTGCTGCTGTTTGCGATTTCAGCCGTTATTCCTACCTATGGCGGCGTGATGCAGCTTTTAGGGCTGATCATGCTGGTAGTCGGGCTGTTTGTGGCGTATAAGTTCGTCTTATCTTCCTATACCTACGTGCTGACCGACCCCGGCGACGGTATCCCCTGTCTGCTGATCGAGCAAACGCAGGGCAAGCGGGTAAGTCTTGTTTGCCGCGTGCCGCTCAGGCAGATCCTTCGCATCAGCGAGGCGGAAAAGGAGCACCGTAGCGGCAAGGCCTACGTTTACGTAGCCACCATGCAGGGCGGCCGGTATCAATACGTCAGCGCCCGTACCGAGGGCGTTGACCTGCTGCTGAAGCTGGAGGCAGATGAAGGCTTTATTGCCGCCCTGCACCATGAAAGCACCGCAGCTCGCGCAGCTGCTGCCAAAGAAGAATAAGCCCTTTTAGAGGCCACTCATGCAAAAAGAGTGGCCTTTTTTGTGTAAAAGTTTGCACAAATATAGTATTTTCCTTGACAAATGCAACTTTTTGCGATAAAATAAAATATATTATATTTTAATAAAGGAAAGGAGCGGTTGCTTTGAATCGCGCTGTGCGCATTATCATTAAGGTCTTATTAGATATTGCCGCTGCTGCTTTTGCGGCGCTTTTTGCCCTGTTTTTGATCGGCGAGACCGGCGGGGTAGAGACAGCTATGCACTATCTGCCCGTTTTTTTGCTTTCGCTTGGTACGCTGCTTGTTGCCGAGGTGCTGTTCGGCGTATATAGTGGATCCTTTCGCTATGCCGGTTCCATGGAGGCTCTGCGCATTTGCTTTGCCTCTCTTTGCGTGTTTATCGCTGCCTGCATAGGCTGCGCAGCATTTTCCTGTGATATTCGCTTTGCCTGCTGCTTCTTTGGCCTGTTAACGATGGCCATGCTGTTTTTGCGCTTTGTTTGCCGGTTTTTGCGCTACGTGCGGCGCGGCTTTCGCACCGTAACGCAGGCTTCTAAGCGTGTGATGATTGTTGGCGCGGGTGAGGCAGGTCGTATGCTGCTGCGCGAAATGCGCACCTCGCAGTATGCCAACTATATCCCCGTTTGCTTTTTGGATGACGACGTGACAAAGCACGGCAGCCGTATCAACGGCGTGCCGGTGCACGGTGCCGTCAGCACCGCTGCCGAGGCGGCAGCGCACTACCGGGTAGAGGAGATCTTTGTGGCCATGCCCTCGGTGCCGAAGAAGGAGCTGCGTGTGGTTTTGGAAAAATGCCGGCATAGCGGTGTGCATACCCGTGTGCTGCCAGGCGTTTACCAGCTGCTGAACGGTGAAGTTTCTGTTAGTGCCTTGCGCGAGGTCAGTATTCTGGATCTGCTGGGGCGCGATCAGATATCAGTGGATTTGGGGCAGATCATGGGCTACATTGAGGATCGTGTGGTGCTGGTCACCGGCGGTGGTGGCTCTATCGGCAGCGAGCTTTGCCGGCAGATCGCCAGCCATAAGCCCAAGCAGCTGATCGTTTTGGATATTTATGAAAATAACGCCTATGATATCGAGCAGGAGCTGAAGCGTAAATGCCCAAGTCTGCCGCTGCTGGCGTTGATTGCCAGCGTGCGTGATCGCGGCAAGATGGAGGACGTGTTCCGCACCTACCGCCCCGAGATCGTGTTTAACGCCGCCGCGCATAAGCACGTACCGCTGATGGAGACAAGCCCGAATGAGGCTGTCAAGAACAACGTCTTTGGTACGCTGAACGTGGTGCGCATGGCAGATAAGTATGGTGTGCGCCGCTTTGTGCAGATCAGCACCGATAAGGCCGTTAATCCCACCAACGTCATGGGTGCTACCAAGCGCCTGTGTGAAATGATCGTGCAAGCCTATTCCCGCCGCTCAAAGACCGAATACGTAGCCGTTCGATTTGGTAACGTCTTGGCTCAAACGGCTCTGTGATCCCGCTCTTTAAGCGGCAGATCGCCGAGGGCGGGCCTGTTACGGTTACTCATAAGGATATCATTCGGTATTTTATGACCATCCCCGAGGCGGTTTCGCTTGTGCTGCAGGCCGGCGCCTATGCCAAGGGGGGCGAGATCTTCGTGCTGGATATGGGCGAGCCGGTTCGTATCTACGACCTGGCAGAGAACCTTATCCGCCTTAGCGGCTTAGAGCCGAACGTGGATATCGAGATCCGCTGTACCGGCCTTCGCCCGGGCGAAAAGCTGTTTGAGGAGCGCCTGATGGATGAGGAAGGTTTGCGCACCACGCAAAACGGTATGATCAGCGTGGCCAAGCCTATTTTGTTTGACGACGAGGCCTTTTTTGCCTCTCTTGACCGCTTGTATGCGGCCGCCTATGAAGAGACCGACCGCATGAAGGAAATGGTTGCCGAGCTGGTGCCCACCTACGTTGTGGATGCGGGAAAATAAGTGTAAAAGAGCCCTGTGTGACAGGGCTCTTTTTGTAACATTTTACATCGAAAACTTGACAGATCACCATTCTTACGCTATAATAAAAGCAAAAAGGAGCAAGAATATGCCGTTTGTCCTTGCAGGCTATCTGCTTGTTTTGTCTTTGGTTTCATTTGTTATCTACGGGGTAGATAAGCACCGCGCCAAGCGCCGCGCCTATCGCATTCCGGAGGCGGCTCTATTATCACTTGGCTTTTTGGGTGGTGCCCTCGGCGCGCTTGCCGCCATGCAGATGCTGCGCCACAAGACAAAGCATTGGTATTTCTATGCCGTCAATGTGCTGGGGCTTGCCTGGCAGGCAGCGCTTCTTATCTATTTGCTATTGCCTTGATCGGCATGAAAGGAAAAGTGACATGCAGGATTTTGTAGAAAGATTTATTGCCGAAAAACAGGCAGAGTTAGGCGAAAAATGTGCCGAGGCACTTGCCCCGCGCAAGGAGGCCGCCTTGGCCGAGCGCGAGGCGCGGCTCATTCGCCTTGGCATGTGCCGAAAGGAATATAGCGAAAGCCAGACCTATTCGGCCGATTACCCGTACCAGGAATATAAGACCGGCAAATTCTACCGCATGGTGCCCTTTACCGTCACGGATGAGGAATATGCCATCATTTGCCGCTACGATAATTCCGCCATGGAGCTTAAGCCCAAGCGCCTCTCTGATCGGCTGTTTGGCGGCGGCGCACGACATTACCGCCGCACGGCCGCGCTTCGCTTTTTGTTTGGTCTGCTGATCAGCCTGCTTGCCGGGGTGATCTTATATATGCTGGAAAGTCAGTATCTGTTTATCTCCTTGGGCGTTGCCATCTTAGGCATCCTGAATGCTTATCTGGCTGCCGTGCAGACCTATACCGCCGGCAAGACGCTGGAAAAGACCCAGCATCTGGTCGCCCTGACCGAGGAAGAGAAGGAAGTATAACGCTTGTTGCATGCCGCCTGCGGGCGGCATGCTTTGTGAAAGGGAAGAGCATATGAAGCCTATTGCGCATATTCGCACCGATTTTCCTGAAAAATTCGGCATCCCGCGACAAAGCGGCCTGGTGCCCGGTCTTTGCGGCAGGGTGGTCTTTTTGCCCGCCTACCGCAACCCGGATGCCCTGCGGGGGCTGGAGGGCTATTCCCATATCTGGCTCTTGTGGGAATTTTCCGAGGCTAAGCGGGATACCTGGTCGCCCACTGTGCGCCCTCCGCGCCTGGGCGGCAACCGCCGCATGGGCGTGTTTGCCACCCGCTCCCCCTTTCGCCCCAATCCCATCGGCCTTTCCTGCGTGCGCTTGCTCGCCATTGAGGGTACCGATCTGGTCGTGGAGGGGGCCGACCTGTTAGACGGCACGCCGATCTATGATATCAAGCCCTATT
>JAZQVK010000049.1:0-1629 GCA_045631765.1 Eubacteriales bacterium | reverse complement strand
TGTGGCATCCATGCCGGAGATGGCCAGCAGCACCGTGTCGCGCCCGTCCTGGTCGATATAGCTCACCTGCATGTGCGAGCCGACCACCGTGGTCAGCACCACCGAAAGGCGGCATACCCGGCCAAGCGCCTCGCCCAAGATCGGGCCGGTCTCGATCAAAAAGAGACTGCGCGAGTTGTAGCCGGTGGCGTAAACCGAGCCGCTCGTATCCAGCATCCAGCACCGCGTGCCGGAGGCCGCCATGCCGACCAGGTCGCCCATAGAAAAGGGCATCAGCGCGCCCCACGCCCCGGTCTTTTCCGCATAAACGTACACGTGGCCGTCCTTGGGCGAATACAGATAATACAGCCCCTCTGCCGCCGTAGCCACCGCATCGGTGTAGATCATATCGCCCAGCGGCTCGCTGATGCGGGTGACCTCGGCTCCGTTGTAGCGGTACACACCGTCCTCGGCCACAAAAAACAGCTTGCCGTCCACCTCGGCCACCGTGCGGCTGTCAATGGTGCCCACCGTCAACAGATCGGCCACGCGAAAGGGGTTCTTGTTGTTGTTCAGCACGTGGCAAAAGCCGCGCTTAAAGGCCAGCACGTGCCCCTGGTATACGCATAGCGCGGTAAAATCGCCGCTCGCGCGGGTATTGGATTGCACCGTGCTTGCCCAGGCATTCGAGCCGTCCATGTCCGCAGCCGTATCCAGATCCCAGTCGGCCGGGTCGTTAAAGGCGCTGGCGTACAGCCGGTCGCCATGGGCGCCAAACACGCGGGAAAGATGCACGCAGGCGTGCGTGATGGTGGGTGCCGCCCCCTCTGTGATCGGTGAAAAGCTGATCGTTTCTGCCGCCGGGTCAAAGCACAGCCCATCCGGATAGACCAGCGCCAGATGCTCCCAGCTGCCGGAAAGCGGATCGGCCGGGTCAGAATAGCGGTTGAAGGGAACCACCGTTCGCCTGGTAGAAAGGTCGTTTTCGGTCATCCTCACGGTGCTCTCGCGCCCGTCCGGCAGGCGGCGCCACAGGTAGACTGCCCCATCGTTTTCATAAAAGACCAGCACCGTCTCGCCCAGCGCGTGCAGCGAAAGCATCTGCCCCGGCAGGCTGCGCTTGATCTCCTTTGGCCCCGGCATCGTTTGCAGCAGCGGCAGGGCACGCGGGTCAACGTTCTGTACCCGGCGCAGGCTACCCTCGTGCATGCCGGGGCGGCAGTCTAAGCCGGTAAACCCACCGTAGGTGCGCACCCGTGTGTTGCGCACGGTTGGAATAGCCGCCTCACCTCTCTGCCGCTGCATGGCTCTCCTCCTCTCGCGCCACCTCGCTCATGTGGCTAAGCAGGTGCGCTTCAAACGCGCGCGCCCGCTCCGGGTGCTGCTGGCGCAGGTAGGCAAAGCGCGCCTGTAGCAGGCAGGCACGGTGCACCTCGGCGTGCAGCTCGTGATCGTCAAACGGGCTGATCGAGAGCGCCTCGCCGCTCAGCGCGGCGGCGTTTTCACGCTCGGCGGCCTGCATTTGCAGCTCGTCGGTGTCGGCGCGGTCAATGGACTGCCCGAGCTGCATCAGGCGGCGTGCCCGGCTCTTGACGGCGCGGGGCAGGCGACCCTGGTTATCGTACAGCAGGCCGGCGTTCAGCGCGGTCA
>JAZQVK010000048.1:0-1669 GCA_045631765.1 Eubacteriales bacterium | reverse complement strand
CGGTGGGTGCAGGTGCGGCGGCCTGCGCAGCGGCCTTTTCCGCCTTGCGTCTGCCGGTGCGCACGTGGGTCTTGCGCTCCGAGATCTTTTTCTCGGCAGGCGCGGGAGCGGCCTCTTTGACGGTCACCTTTTCGGGCGCGGGTGCCTCTGCCTTTTTCTGCTTCTTTGCAGGATCTGCGCTCTTTTGCTTTGCGGGCTTTTGCGCGGGCAGCTTCTTTTGCTCTGCCTCTACGCTTGCATAGATCTCCTCAAGCGCGGCATTGATGATCTTTTCGCTGACGTTCTTGCTCTCGCTCCTTTTTCTGGAGGATTGCTTCTTGGCGGCCGAGCCGCCTCTGTTACTTTGTTTTGCCATAATTTATCTCTATGATCTCCGTGTGCGCGCGGAGCTCCTTTCTCAAAAGCGCACAAAAAGCCGAGCCCCTCCCCGTGGCAGTATCACGCCCCCTGCCCGGAATAAGAGCTCAAAATGTAATTTTTTCAAACGAAGCGGTGTGGAATGCCGCTTCAAAACGGTCACATCAGTTACAAAGATTATATCATACTTCACGGCCGTTGTCAACAGGACGGCAAAACCTTACAATAAAAGACATATGGCTGTGGCGATCCCGCCGCCCGTGACAAGACCGCACAAAAAGCCCAGCGCGATCTGCCACGGCAGTCTCGCCTTCCCCTTTTGCACCGCCTGCGGCGAAGCGCTCTGACGGATGATCTTGTTGGCCTCACTGACCATGTCGCCGCCTGCCGTGGCCGTTGCCTCGCGGCGAAGCACAAAATACGCCTCCTCAAACAGCGAATCCTCTCCCAGCTTGACCACGTACATTCTCTTTTGCGCACCCTTGAGCATGTTGCCCTCCCCAAAACGTTTTCTGCTGGGAGTATTGCCGTATTTTACCGCAGATTTGCATTTTCGAGATAAAAAACACAGCCCCGAACGCCGTTTCGCCCTACTACGACATAACTCACCCGTCAATACCAATTTTTCAGAAAATTCACCATTTATTTCCAATTTCATATTGACAAAAAGCGCGCAATTTAATATAATAGTATCATGGTAAACCAATCATGATATATAAAGGAGATACAACTATGAAATCAACCGGTGTCGTCCGCAAGGTAGACGAGCTGGGAAGAATCGTGCTTCCCATCAGCATCAGACAGACTATGGATATCAACGAAAAGGATCCGCTTGAGATTTTTACCGATGATAACCGCATCATCCTGCAAAAATACCATCCCGCATGCGTATTCTGTAACAACGCCGACCGCATTGTGTACTTCAACAACAAGCGTATCTGCCAGGATTGCTTAGAAAAGATCAAGACCCAGCTGTAAGAAAGGATTCCGATTATGAAACTTACCGATATGAAAAATCTGCTCGCCGGCGGCGCTCTGGATGCTCGCCTTGCCGAGGTTTACGGCGCTGACGCCGTGGACGCGCAGAGAGCGCGCTATCTGGCCGCCATCGACTCCTTCGCCGCGCTTTACGGAGAGGGTCGCGACGTTTCCTTGTTCTCGGTTTCGGGCAGAAGCGAGCTTTCGGGTAACCATACCGACCATAACCACGGCTGTGTGGTCGCCGCATCCATCAACCTTGACATTATCGCCGTGGCAAGTCGGATCGTAGCCATGTCGTTCTGTGAGCCAAGGAGTTGTGTTCTTCTCTTGT
>JAZQVK010000047.1:0-17850 GCA_045631765.1 Eubacteriales bacterium | reverse complement strand
CAGTATGTGGGGGGCAGAATGACAGTATGTGAAATTCGGTTTTTCTCTCCAGGCTTCCTCTTTCTGTCATCCTGAACGAGCAAAGCGAGTGAAGGATCTTTTCGCCGCCAGGTGAAACAAGTCTCCCTCCGGGAGGTAGCGAAGCGAAGCGGAGCGGGCGTGCGGTAGTGAATGACAGCCCGGTGGGCTGTCAGGGCCGCACGGTGACCGAGCCGCAGCGAGACGGTGTCTCTGAGCGTTAGCGAAGAGACGGAAGGAGTACCGGATAGGGGAGAATAACAAATGTAAAAGTATATTCCTAAGGATAAACTCTCTCTATCAGTATTTATTTTACGATTGATATCCTTTACGAAACAATGCAAGAATAGCGTTTATCTCTTCGCTTATTCTAACTACCCGATACTCCCTCAGTCAGCCTAACGGCTGCCAGCTCCCTCCCGGAGGGAGCCTACTATCCGCCGGCTTTCTCTTTCTACCGCCTCCTCCCTCTGTGGAGACAACGCAGCCCCTCTTTTTTCACCCACTTGCATTTTCAGAAAAAAAGGTGTATAATACCATCAAGGAACTCTCCCGAAAGGAGCTATTATGAACATTGTCATGATTGGTGGCGGCTCTGTTGGTGCGGCGATCAGCGCGCAGCTGGCACGCGAGGGGCACGCCATTACGGTGGTGGATACGAACAGCGCGGCGCTTGCCGAGCTGGCCGGCTCGCACGACGTGAGCACGGTAGAGGGCAACGGTGCCTCGGTTTCTACCCTACACAAGGCAGGGGCAGACAAGGCCGACCTGCTGATCGCCATGACGGCGGAGGACGAGATCAACATTCTGTGCTGCGCGGCCGCCAAAAAGCTGGGCACGCGGCACACCATTGCGCGCGTGCGCAACCCGGAATATTCTGACCTGATGCAGCTGCTCCGCGAGGAGATGAGCCTTTCGCTGACCGTAAACCCGGAGCTGACGGCGGCGCGCGAGATCTACCGCACGCTGCGCTTCCCAGCGGCGGCCAAGATCGATACCTTTTGCCGTGGGCGGGTCGAGCTGGCGGAATTTACCGTAGCCCCCGATTCCCCTCTTTGCGGCACCACGCTTTACGACCTGCGCGCCAAGCTGAGCCTGAAATTTCTGGTCTGCGGCGTGCTGCGTAACGGGCAGGCACACATCCCCTCTGGCCATTTTGTGATCGAAAGCGGCGACGTGCTGTGCGTGACCGCGCCGGATGAGGAGATCACCCGCTTCTTTAAGGCCATTGGCCTTTACAAGCAGCCGGTGCGTGACGTGCTGATCGTGGGTGGGGGGCGCATTACCTACTACCTGCAGGCGCTTTTGCAGCGTGGCAAGATCCATTCTACCGTGATCGAGAGAGACAAGGCGCTTTGCCACGAGCTGGCCGAGCAATACCGCTGCACCGTGCTGTGTGATAACGGCACCAAGCAGGAGCTTTTGTTAGAGGAGGGTATTGAAAAGGCGGATGCCTTTTTGGCCCTTTCGGACGTAGATGAGGAAAACGCCATCGTCTCGATGTTTGCCAAGACCCAAGGGGTAAACAAGGTGGTAACCCTGATCAGCGCGATGCCCTATATTGATTTCTTTAAGGGCGTGGGGCTGGAGAGCATCGTATCTCCCAAATCCTCGACCTCGGCCTTTATTCTGCGCTACGTGCGCGCCATGGCCAATTCCTCGCACGCCTCTGAGATCGAGGCGCTGCACCGCCTCTTAGACGGGCAGGCAGAGGCGCTTGAATTCCACATCAAGGAAGAGATTGACGGCCTGACCGAGGTGCCGCTAAAGAGCCTGCGCTCGCGCCCCGGCGTGCTGGTGGCCTGCATCGTGCGCGGCGAGGAGATCATCATCCCCTCCGGTGACGATATGCTGAAAAAGGGCGACACCGTGATCATGACGGCCATGGAAGGCCAGCTGCAATCTATAAAGGATATTTTGGAATAATGAATTATCGAATGCTTGGCTACCTGCTCGGCTTGATTCTCTCCACCGAGGCGGCGCTGCTGCTGGCGCCCTCGCTGGTCGCCTTGATCTATGCCGATCCGGTCTGGCCCTTTTTGATCACCATGGCCATCCTGCTACTGGTGGCGGTTCCGCTGGTGCTGCAGCGGCCGAAAAACACACGCATCTACGCCAAGGAGGGCTTTGTTTGCGTGGCGCTTGGCTGGATACTGCTTTCAGCCTTTGGTGCCCTGCCCTTTGTGCTGAGCGGTGCCATCCCCCACTATGCAGATGCCTTTTTTGAAACGGTCTCCGGCTTTACCACCACGGGTGCTACCATCCTTTCAGCGGTGGAGGGCCTCGGGCAGAGCATTCTCTTTTGGCGCTCGTTCACCCATTGGATCGGCGGCATGGGCGTTTTGGTGTTCGTGCTGGCGGTGCTGCCCTCTGCCGGTGGCAGCGCCATTCACCTGATGCGGGCCGAGGTGCCCGGCCCTACCAAGGGCAAGCTGGTGCCCCGTATGCGCCACACCGCACTGATCCTATACGGCATTTACGTGATCTTGACTGCCATTGAGACCGTGGCACTTTGCCTCTGCGGCATGCCTTTTTTTGACGCGCTGGTCAATTCCTTTGCTACGGCCGGCACGGGCGGCTTTGCGCTGAAAAACGCCTCGATCGCCGGGTACGCAAGCCCGGCTGCCGAATGGGTGATCGCCGTGTTTATGCTCATCTTCGGCATCAATTTCAACCTGTATTTCTTTTTGCTGATCGGCCGCGTGCGCGACCTGCTGAAGAGCGAGGAGCTGCGCGTTTATCTGGCGATCTGTGCCTTTGCCGTTACCGCCATCGCGCTGAACACCGCGCACCTGTTTACCACGGCCGGCGACTGTATTCGCACCGCCTTCTTCCAGGTCGCGGCGATCATCTCTACCACCGGCTTTACGACCGTAGATTATAACGTATGGCCTGCCTTTTCTAAGGCGATCATTCTGCTCTTGACCATGACGGGTGCCTGCGCCGGCTCTACGGCCGGCGGCCTGAAGCTTTCGCGCTGCATGATTTTAGGCAAAAACATCCTGCGCGAGCTTCGCCATATGCTGCACCCCCGCTCGGTAAACGTGATCCGCCTGGATGGTGAACCCATCTCGGACAATACCTGCCGCGCGGCCTCGAACTATTTTTCGCTGTATATCGTACTGATCTTAGTCGTTTGCCTGCTGATCTCGTTTGGCGGCTTTGGGTTGGAAAGCGACCTGACCGCGGCGCTGACCTGTGTAAACAACGTGGGCCCCGGCCTGGGCGCAGTTGGCCCGGCGGGCAACTTTGGCGGCTATTCACTCCCCTCTAAGCTCATTCTTTCCTTCGCCATGCTGTTTGGCCGTTTGGAGATCATGCCCATGATCATTCTCTTCTCGCCCAGCACCTGGCGGCGCAGATGATGCCCCTTTTTCCATCATAACCATTGCTATATCTAAAAAGCACGCACAAAGCATTTCCTTTGTGCGTGCTTTTATTACCTTTTCGTTAGTACGTATTCAGGGTTTTTCAACAAAACCCCTTCGCTCGTTGCTACAATCTCAACGCGCTCGTTCAAAGCATACCGTTCTCTCAATTCCTTAGGGATAACAAGTCTACCAAGCTTGTCAAATTGCTTGATCATGCCAATATTCTCCATGTTTTTTTCCTTTCTTGTACAAAGTTTATAATATTCTTATCTTTAACACAATTATAAGACAAAAACATGTTAAAGTCAAGTAAATTCCTAACTTTAGCACAAAAAGTGGAGAGATCATGAAAATTTATGACTTTAACGGTAATAAAAACATTTGTGGTGCCAGGGTAAAGGCTGCCAGAAAGAAGCAAGGTCTTTCACAAGAGAACCTCGCTGCAAAACTGCAATTAGAAGGTGTGATTATCGAAAGAGACAGCGTTAGCAGAATAGAAATTGGGACGCGCTTTGTAGCAGATTACGAGTTATTGGCATTATCTACCATTCTGCACGTAACACCCGCCTATCTTTTAGGAACAGAGCAATAGCCAAGAATCCCCGCCTACGCAAGAGACAAGAGGCGGTCGCGACCTTTGGTCGCGTCCGCTTCTTGTCTCTTGTTGAACCACGAAAATATTAAAACGTAACCGTCAACCCATCGTAGGAAACGCCGTAGCCGTATGCGCCGGCCTTTTCGACCAGCTCCTCATGCGTGGCCAGGCCGTTGTGGCTGAAATGGTTGACGTAGAGCAGGGTGCGGTCGTCTACTAAGGAGAGGGAGCGCAGCCGCTCCTCTACCTCGCGGTTGACCGTAAGACCCATGTGCCCATGGCGGTAGTTATCGAGCAGCATGCCGGTGCAATCGAAGGAGACCATATCAAAGCGGCGGCCGTATTTCTCTAAATACGTCCAGGTCTCTTCCGGGAAGTAGCCGGTATCGTTGGCGTAGAGCAGGGTCTTTTCACCATGCTCGATGATAAAGAAGACCGCGCCGGCCGTTTGATCGTGGTCGGCCCGCAGGGGGATAAAGCGATAGCCCTCTGCCTCAAAGGGGGTAAACGGCGTGATCTCGTTGATCACTACGCGATCGGGGTTGACGTTTTTTTCTACGTATTCGCGCGAAGAGGAAACGCCCGCCGCGGTCACGTAGACCTGCAAGGGGGTCTCCTCGATCTCGTTGCCGATGCCCTTGTTGCGGCACCAGAAATCCCGCTCGTAGAAATGATCCATATGGTTGTGCGTGACGATGCAGGTATGAATATTCTTTAGGTCTACACCGTGCTGCAGCATGTGCATATAGGTATCAGCCGGGAAGTCGATCAGGATCTTATCGTCGAGCAGCGCCTGGCTTCTGGTCTTGATCTCCTTGCCGCGCACGGCCAGCGCGTGTTGACAGATGCGGCAATTGCAAAACAGGCCGGGAATGCCCTCGGCAGCGGCGGTTCCTAAATATTGTAGCTTCATGTCTTAACCTCTCCTCACGTTTCTCATGGCTTCATCCATGGATTCCATATGGCGGCGGATGAAGTAGCGGATCTGATAGATATTGTTGCTTTCACCGCTGGCGGCATCTACCGGGTTGGGCTGGCCCCAGCGCTGATCGTCGGCTACGTAGTTTTCGTTACCCACGCTATCAATAAACTCTTCAAACGCGGCGATCTGGCTCTCATCGCTGAGCACGGTCTCGCGCAGCTCCCAATACCGGTCGCAGAACTGGTCAAAGAACACGTAAAGCACGTGCGAGATCAGCAGGTTATCGACATAGGCGTTGTTATAGCGGATGGTGGTGGGCACGCAGCTGTCGATCGAATCATACGACCAGAAGCTTTGGCCGTTCCAATGCAGACCGTAGGCACAGTCGGCATCGTACAGCGAGGGGGCCCACTTTACGCCATCGTAGGTCACGTATACGGCGTTTTTATTCCAGTTGTCGGGGCCGTACATGACAAAGCACATAATGGCGTAGTCGATCACGGCTTCTACGTCGATATAGGTATCGGCCAGCAGCTCGAAGGTGTCTTCATCACTATCCTTAACGAAGCTGATCAGGTTATTAAAGCTCTCGTTCAGCCAGGCGATATCGGTATCGGTAGAGCAATATTCCACGTCCCAATCCTCTGTATTATACAGGTCGGTATTCGCACGGAAGCGGTTGGTGGAATTATGCATCTGTGAGGTCAGGATAGCCGAATACGGGTGCCTGTTTTCATCAATGCCAAACATCCACTCATCCTTGGGGATGTTCATGGTATAGATGCCGAAGAAGGAGCCGTTATGCATCACGCGGATGGGGAAGCCATCCGTGCAGCCGCCGTTGGGCGCGGCCTGTAGCTCGGGAATGGTATTTTTACGCGTGCGCACCATATCGCCAAAGATACGGCAGGAAACGATGTTTCTGGCATGCGAGCAATCAATATAATTGGCCTTGATGGTATACTTAGACTGTTCGCCCCAGCCGCCAAAGCCAAGGTCTACCTTTTGGCGGGTGAGCAGGGTTTCATCGGTATAGAAGCGCACGTTGTAGTTCTTTTTCGGGAAGCCAGCGGCCGTGAAGCCCTGCACCTTCATCACCGCGGTGGTGGTAAAGGAGGTGCTGTAGGAATCGTAGGAGAGCGTGACGGTAGCACCGATCGCGGCCTGGCCAAGGTCACCCTCGATATAGATCACCGGCATCAGATTCAGGGGCGGCAGCTCCGTCAGCACGCAATCGCCGCAGCCGGTGCAATAGGAGGCCTGCATGCCCACGGTGCTTTCCCCTGCCTCACGAACCGTATAGGGGGCGGTGTAGGTATGCTCGGCGGTGGTGTAACTATTCGTCTGCTGCTCACCGCACAGCGTGCAGGTATGCACGGTGTAGCCCTCGTTGTGGCAGGTGGGCGCCACCGTTTCACTTTCAAAAAAATGCACGTTGTTATAGATATAGCCGGCAAAGAGGAAGAAGGCTGCCACCAGGCAGACTACCAGTAAAACGACCCCGGGCAGGTATTCCTGCCACGGCCGCTGCCAGACCTTTTGATGCTTTGCGTTCATAGAATATCCTCCCGATATGTATACACATGTATTGTAGCACATCCTGCTCCTGCCGTCAAGCCCCTTATGGCGTGTAAAGCGTAGAAAAAAACCGCTGTTTTTTGTGTATTTTGCCCATCAAGCGCCTTGCAAAGCGCCCTTTCGTGTGCTATAATAAAAAAGATGAAAGAATTTTTTCGCCCATGAGGCTATGAAAGGATCATATTATGGCAAACAAGGAAACCCTTTGCGTACAAGCCGGCTACGAGCCGAAGAGCGGCGAGCCGCGCGTTGTACCGATCGTACAAAGCACCACCTACGCGTATGAAACGGCCGGCGAGCTGGCCGACCTCTTTGACCTGAAGGCAGACGGCTATTTCTATACCCGCCTGGCTAACCCCACCGTTTCCGCTATGGAGAACAAGCTCTGCGCGCTGGATGGCGGTGCCTCGGCCATTGCCTGTGCCAGCGGCATGAGCGCCACCCTGCTGGCGGTTTTGAACGTGTGCGGCGCCGGTGACAACATTGTTTCCTCCCGCGCCATCTACGGCGGTACCTACAACCTGTTTTCTATCACCTTGAAGAAGTACGGCATCGAATGCCGCTTCTTTGACCCGGATGACACGCAGGAGAATATTGACCGTCTGGTAGACGATAAGACCCGCGTGATCTTTGCCGAAACGCTGGCTAACCCCACCATCGTGGTGCTGGATTTTGACAAGATCGCTGCTGTGGCCAAAAAGCACAAGGTGCTATTTATGGTAGACAACACGCTGGTGACCCCCGTGCTCTGCCGCCCGCTGGACTTTGGTGCCAACATCGTGCTCTATTCCTCCTCGAAGTATCTGGATGGCCACGCCGTAGCGCTTGGCGGTGTGATCGTAGACGGCGGTAACTTTGATTACAGCGCCACCGATCGCTACCCTGAGTTCCTTGTGCCGGATGAAAGCTATCACGGCCTGGTATACGCCTCGCTTGGCAAGAACGCCTTTGGCGTGAAGTGCCGCGTGCAGATGATGCGTGACCTGGGCGCCATTATGAGCCCGGAAAACGCGTTCTTGACCAACCTGGGCATGGAGACGCTGGCCCTGCGTATGGAGCGCCATAGCGAAAACGCCAAAAAGGTAGCCGCCTTCCTTGCCTGCCACGAAAAGGTGGAATGGGTAAAGCACCCTTCGCTTGCAAGCGACCCCTACTACGCGCTGGCCGGCAAGTATATGCCGAACGGTATGGGCGGCATGATGAGCTTTGGCGTGAAGGGTGGCAGCGAAAAGGCCGCCGCCTTTATGGAGAAGCTGAAGATGATCCGCATCGTGACCCACGTGGCTGACGTGCGCTCCTGCGTGCTGCACCCCGCCTCTACCACCCACCGCCAGCTTTCCTCGGCCGACCTGGCTGCCATCGGCATTGCCGACAACCTGATCCGCCTTTCGGTTGGTATTGAAAGCGCAGAGGACATTATTGCCGATATCGACGCGGCACTCAATTCGATTTAAGAGGTATTCCTATGCCGATTATTATTCCACAGGATATTCCCGCCTTTGCCACGCTGGCGGGTGAGAACATATTCGTTATGCATGACGAGCGGGCTGCCACGCAGGATATCCGCCCGATCGAGATCGCCATTCTCAACCTCATGCCTACGAAAATTGAAACCGAGACGCAGCTGATCCGCCTGCTTTCCAATTCCCCCTTGCAGGTGCGCGTAACGCTGATCGGCACTGAAAGCTACGTTGGTAAGAACACATCCCTGCAGCATCTGCAGCGCTTTTACAAGACCTTTAACGAGGTGAAGGATCAGCGCTTTGACGGGATGATCATCACCGGCGCACCGGTAGAGCAGATGCCCTTTGAGGAGGTCAAGTACTGGCCGGAGCTGTGCGAGATCTTGGACTATGCCAAGACCAACGTGCAAAGCACCATCTTTATCTGCTGGGGTGCTCAAGCCGCCCTGCACTATTACTATGGGCTGGACAAGATCGGGCTGGATAAAAAGCTGTTTGGTGTGTTTCCACACCGCAAATTTACCCAGTTTGACCCGCTGCTGAAGGGCACGGATGAGGAATTCTTCATTCCCCATTCCCGCCATACCACCATCACGGATGAGGAGCTGGCCAAGGCCAAGGATCTGTTGATCTTAGCCGGTTCGGAGGAGATCGGTGCCTCGGTTGCTCGCTCGCGCGATGGACGGCAGATCTACTTCATGGGGCACATGGAATACGACCGCGACACGCTGAAAAACGAATACGAGCGAGACCTTAGCAAGGGCCTGCCGATCGAGCCGCCGAAGAACTACTTCCGCGACGAGGCAAAGACCCTGGTGCTGCCCAACTGGAAGTCTACCGCTAACGTGATCTATTCGAACTGGCTGAACTATTACGTTTACCAGGTAACACCCTACAACAGAGATGAGATCTAACAACAAAAAACAGGTGCAAGGGTGCCTACCGTAAAGCAGTTTTTCATCAATATCAAAAGGGACGAGAAAATCTCGTCCCTTTTGCACACTACCTTGCCCTGCAAGGTATAGTGTGTTATACTGTATTTTACTTTCGGGCGGTAAATAAGTGATGTTTTTGCTTACGCAAAAGTGATGTTACTCGCTTCGCTCATAATGATGTGGCTCCCGATGGTCGCAATGATGTGATGTTTGCCCACTGTGCCGAAGGCACAGCATCATTGCCGAAGGCTACATCACAAGGCGGAGCCGACATCACTTGCCCGCAGGGGCAAGCATCGTTCGGCTGACCTGCTTTATCGCAGGTCGCCGCATCGCACCTGTTTTTTGTTGTTCTTACGGCTTGCAGCGGCCGCAGGCATCATAGCCGCGGCTGACGACGGCCTCGCGCGTGCCGGTAAAATCCTCGCGGTTGGTGGGAGACATATCCTTGGCCGAGGAGCAATCCGGGTAGTGGAACTTTTTGGTGTTGGTGTTCAACACGTAATCGTGCACCTCGCCCGGGTCACTCTCCCCCTCCTCGGGCGGGATATCATCGGTGCCGGAGCCCTCTCCGGCGGGCGGCAGCGGCTCACCGGCCAGGGCGCTGAGGCCGGTGGCATAATCAATGGTGATGCCGGGCTGCACGTTGTAGGCGTAGATATGGAAGCAGATTCCATCCCCCTGATCCTCGACCGAGTAGGCCTCCATCTGCACGCCGCGGGCGAGGAGCTCGTTGCCCACAAAGATGGGGGTCACACGGTAAAGCACGTGGTTGCCGGTCTCCTTGATATAGTCGGCCACCATGTTCTCAAAATCTACCATGCCGTCGATGTTGAGATAGCGCGTGCCGGTGATCAGGTTGCCTTTGTTGGCGTTTTCACCCGTGAGCTGATAGCCGATCAGGTGGCAGCGGTTGTAGAGATATTTGCCGCTGACGATATCGTATTTGACCGTGTGCCAGCCGGAGGGATTGACCATGCCGATGCTACCACGCTCCTCGGTGGGCATAATATCCTCGCCAATGCAGGCGACCGTATAGCCGCAGCGACCAAGGCTATCCAGCGGGCTGTAATATTCAAACGAGGTGGTGACCATCTCCTCGGCGGTGAAGTAGGGCATATTGCCATCAATGGCAATATACGGTTCGCCGCTGTAGGCAGGGTGCTCGGCCGGGTCAACCGGCTTGGGCGTGGCACCCGGGTTGCGCAGCGTGACGGGGCCTGACGGGGTATCCTCTCCACCGCCGGGGGTCTCTTCCCCACCACCGGGCGTTTCCTCGCCGCCGCCCGGATTTTCCTCTCCACCGGGGATCTGCTCGTTCAGATCGGGGTCAAAGCCGGGCAGCACCTCTAAGCAGCCGGCCGAAAACAGAACGGAAAGCGCCAAAAGCAGCGAAAGCAGCACAACGGATAGTCTCTTTTTCATCTCTCATACCTCTCTCTTGTGATCGTTTCGTGTGAATGGCCGACAAGCTCGACCGTCTCGGCCAAGCGAAAATCGCCCGGCAGGGGGATATCCAACAGCACGTCGCGCGGGTAGGTGCGGTTCCACCGATACACGACCAGGGTGCTGATGCGGTCGGCGTGCGGTGCCAGCGGCTTGTTTTCTACAAAGCAGAAGTCACCCTTGCCTGCCTTTTCTAAAAAGTCCTCGTCAAAGGTGGCCCCCCCTTCCGGGAACAGGGTGGCGGAATAGGGGTCGCACAGCAGGCGGCCACTACCTACGAAGGCCAGCATATCGGCGATCTGCACCCGGTCGCGGCTTTGGCGCCGGTGGTTGAACAGCATACCGCCGCGGTCATCAATACATACAAACGCTGTCATTGTATCCCTCCTTTTCATTATTGTAGCATAAAATAGGGCGGGACGGAGGGGTTTTCTGAAAACTTTTTGAAAAAAGTTTTCAGAATTTTTATGAGAAAGGGACAGGCGGTGAAGGTCGCGCCCATGCCGATCTTAGCCTACAAGCTGGAATACATTCGCGAATATTTGATGCCATAAAAACGGGTTGCGGCGATCTGCTTTCTTGCAGATCGCCGCAATTTCTTTTTTAATCTCTGAAGTACAGATCGCGCGTGTAGACCTTATCCGCCACGTCGGCAATATCGTCGTGGTAGCGGTTAGCCAGGATGACGTCTGACATTTCCTTAAATTCAGCCAGGTCACGGATGACGCGGCTATTAAAGAAGTTATCATCCCGCATGGTAGGCTCGTAGATCACGACCTCGATGCCCTTGGCCTTGATGCGCTTCATCACGCCCTGGATCGAGGACTGGCGGAAATTATCGCTGCCGGCCTTCATCGTCAGGCGGTAGATGCCAACGGTTTTCGGTGCCATGGCAATGATCTGGTCGGCAATAAAATCCTTGCGCGTGCCGTTGGCTGCCACGATGGCCGAGATGATGTTCTGCGGCACGTCGTTATAGTTGGCCAGCAGCTGCTTGGTATCCTTTGGCAGGCAATAGCCACCGTAGCCGAAGGACGGGTTGTTATAATGGCTGCCAATGCGAGGGTCAAGCCCTACCCCCTCGATGATCGAGCGGCTGTCTAACCCACGCACAGCGGCATAGGTATCCAGCTCGTTGAAGAAGGAGACGCGCAGGGCCAGATAGGTGTTGGCAAAGAGCTTGACCGCCTCTGCCTCGGTGGGGTTCATATACCGCACCGGCACGTCTTTTTCTAACGCCCCCTCAACAAGCAGGCCGGCAAAGGTCTCGGCGGCCTTATGCAGGCGCGCGTTTTTCACCGGCACGCCTACGATGATGCGGCTGGGGTAGAGATTATCGTACAGCGCCTTCCCTTCCCGTAAAAATTCCGGGCTGAAGAGAATATTATCGCAGGTATAGCGCTCACGCACCTGCTCGGTAAAGCCGACCGGCACGGTGGATTTAATGATCATCACCGCATCCGGATTGGCCTCGATCACCTGCGCGATGACCGCCTCGACCGACGAGGTATCAAAATAGTTTTTGTTCGGGTCATAGTTGGTGGGGGTAGCAATGACCACAAAATCCGCCTCCCGATAGGCGGCAGCACCGTCCAGCGTGGCGTGAAGATCAAGCTGCTCGTTTTGCAGGTATTCCTCGATCTCCCGATCGACGATGGGAGAGCGGCGGGAATTGATCATGTCTACCTTAGCGGGGATGATATCCACCGCCTGCACCGTATGGTGGCGGGAAAGAAGAACCGCGAGGGAAAGCCCTACGTACCCGGTTCCTGCGATTGCTATTTTCATCTTGTTCTCCTTATAATGGCCGACTTCCCTGCTCTTGAGGGCCTGCCGACGTGAAAATACAGCAACATTCTCGTCCCTATGGTGTATCCTATGGCAACGAAACATGCAAAAAACCGAAATATTTTATACGCCGTAAAACTCCTTATACCATTCGGCAAATTTTCGCAGGCCGGTGGCAAGCGGGGTAGACGGCTTAAAGCCGAGATCCCGCTCTAAGGCGGTGGTATCGGCATAGGTAACGGGCACGTCGCCCGGCTGCATGGGCACCAGGCGCTTATGTGCCTCGAAATCATAATCGGGCGGCAGCACGCCGGCGCGTAGCAGCTCGCGCTGCAACGTATCGACAAAATCCAGCAAATTTTCCGGGCTGCTGTTGCCGATGTTATAGACGCGGTAGGGCGGCAGGGGCAGCCCATCCTCGCCCTGCTGCTTTTCGGGCGCGGTGGTCATCACACGGCGAACACCCTCCACGATATCATCCACGTAGGTGAAATCGCGCTTGCAGTTGCCGTAGTTAAAGATCTCGATGGTCTCGCCCCTGCGCAGCTTGTTGGTGAAGCCAAAGTAGGCCATATCCGGCCGCCCGGCCGGGCCGTACACGGTGAAGAAGCGCAGGCCGGTAGAGGGAATATTATAGAGTTTAGAATAAGCGTGTGCCATCAGCTCGTTGCTCTTTTTGGTGGCGGCGTAGAGGCTGACGGGGTTGTCTACCTGATCGTCGGTCGAGTAGGGGATATTTTTATTCGAGCCGTAGACCGAGGAGGAGGAGGCATACACCAGGTGCGCGACCGGGTAGGCGCGGCAGCATTCGAGAATGTTGTAAAAGCCAATGATATTGGACTCGATATACACGTCCGGGTTGGTAATGGAATAGCGCACGCCGGCCTGGGCGGCGAGATTGACGACCACGGTAAAGCCATGCTCCTCAAACAGCGAATCAAGCAGCGCGCGGTCTGCCAGATTGCCGCGTACAAAGGTCCAGCGCTCGTTCGGCCGCTCGGCGGCCAGGCGCTCGATCTCGCCAAGGCGGTATTCCTTGATCGAGACGTCGTAATAATCGTTCAGGTTATCTAAGCCGACCACGTGAATACCGGGCACGGTGCGCAGCAGCTCGGTGACCAGGTTGGCCCCGATAAAGCCGGCCGCACCCGTGACCAGCACGGTCTTGCCGGTAAGATCAACGTTTGGTGTCAGCATATCCGCCATACTCCTTTTTTACTCTCTCATAGCTTTCTAAGTTGCCGATATCGTAGCGGCGGCCGGGCATCTCCATGGCATATACCGGCACCCCGGCAGAGAGCCAGGCGATATAGCTACCGGGCGCATCCACGCCGCAGCCGGCGGCAATGCCGGCAGATACCAGGCGGGCGTCTTCCTTTTTGTAATAATAGAAGGGCGGGCAGCACCAATGGCTTTCCGGCTCCGCCGGCTTTTCTACCATGTGCAGGATGCGATCATCCTCGGCAATGGTCACCACGCCGCACTTGCGCAGGCGAGCCGTATCGGCCTCGTAGTAGCGCATAATGCAGGAGGCCTGCTTTTCTTTGGCGTAGCCAATAAAGGCCGTGAGGCTGAAATCCAGCAGGTTATCACCGGCGATGACCAGCATATCGTCATCAAGCGAGAGGCGCTCAATGGCAAACTGAACGTCACGCACAGCGCCCAGGCGGGTCTCGTTTGACGAGGTGCCGTCATCCACCACGGTGATCTTCTCACGCCTGCCCTTTGCCCACGCATCAAAATGATGGGCAAACCTGTGGTTTGAGATCACCACGTACTCATCCACCTCGCCCGCGCGATCGATATCCTCGATCAACCAGTCAAGAATGGTCTTTTCCCCTACCGTCAGCAGGGGCTTGGGAAAATTCTCGGTCAGGGGATACAGCCGTGTGGCGTACCCTGCCGCTAAGATCAGGCATTTCATCGTTTGCACCTACATGTATTTCTATAAAGTTCTTTGGCTCCACCTTTCTTTTAAGAAAGATGGACTCCATCAGCGCTCTCGCAGATATGGACGGAATACTTCCCTGTCAAGTCCGGGAAAGCCCTCAGGTACTCTCTCGTTACCCGCTCGCGGATGCTCTCCTCAAAGGCGGGGTCGATCAAGGCCATGCAGCAGCCCTTGAAGCCGGCGCCGGAGAAGCGGCCGCCATAGATGCCGTCTGTCTCCTTCATGATCTCGTACAGCGTTTTCAGCTCGGGCGAGCCGGTCTCGTACTTCTCGATCGAGGAGAGGCCACTTTCAAAGGAGAGACGGCCAAAGGTCTCAATGTCGCCGCGGCGCCATGCCTCGGCACCCTGCTGTACCCGGTTGAACTCAGAATACCAGTGCTCTGCCCGCTTACGCCAGCTGTCCGGCAGACGGTGCTTATGCTCGTCAAATACCTTCTCGGGCACGTCACGCAAAAAGGTTTCGGCAAATTTGCCGTATTCGATCCCGGCAAAGGCCTTGAGCGCGTAGGCCGCCGAGCGGCATTCATCCACGCGCATGTTAAACTTCGAGCCGGCCAGCGTACGCTCGATGCCGCTGAAGAAGATGGCGATCTTATACGGCTTCATAGCCGGGTGGGTGGGAATCAGCTCATAGCTGTCATCCTTGGTGTCTAAATACAGCAAATGGTCCTTGCGCGAATAGACCTCGCAGGATTGATCCAGCTTGCCGCAGGAAACGCCTACGTACTTGTTTTCAGCCGCAAGCGCGGTCATGATCATCTCCTGCCCCGAAAGGCTGATGCCGTTGACCCTGCAAAGGGCGGATAAAAACGAAATGATCACCGCCGCAGACGAGGAAAGGCCGCCAATCGGCAGGCTGCCCTCGATCACGCCGGAAAGGCCGATCTTCAAAGGATGCTTTTGCGCGAGCATCAGCGTCGCACCGCGCAGATAGTCTGCCCAATCATTCTGCTTCTCCTCCGGCACCGAGGAAACGTGCCATTGCGCGCGCTTGTCAAATTGCAGCGAGGAAAGCTCGACCACGCCGTTTTGCTTGGGCGCATAGGCGATATGAATGCCCTTGTCGATGGCAAGGCCGGTGATCTTGCCGTACTGGTGGTCAGAATGTGCCCCCAGCGGGCAAATGCGATACGGGCAAAAGGCCACCCCCTCGGGTGTTTTTTTATACGTTTGTTCAAAAACGTCTGTGCATATCATCATCTATTGATCCATCCTTGTCTTTACAAATAATTGCACACGATTGCTGATCGCGTTTTCATTTCCTTGCAATATATTAGTCAATCTATGAGAGCAACCTTTCCATGCGTCAAAACCTCAATTTTTCAGTTTAACGATTTCAAAAAAGGCGGTCATCGTCACAAGCTATCACCGAAGTGAGCCTCGCCATCCATCTCCGCGCCATCTTTTTGTCTACGAAATGGTTACTAATAATAAATATCTATTGTATTATACCATCAACATATTTGCTTTGTCAACAATTACCCATGATTTCGTACAGGACTTGGGCGGGGTTTATGGGATTTTATTCGATTTTTACTTGCTTTGCAATGCGGCGAAGGTGTGGGGTGGAACGGGCGGGCGGGTGCTTTGTGCGCGGTAGTGGGCGGCAATGGCGTGCGGGTCGCGCATGCCGCTTTGGCTTGCAAAATCGGCAAGCGCCGCAAGCGCGGTGCGGCAGCGCGCGAGGTAGCGCGCGGCGGCGGCTTGACCGGCGGCCACGGCGCCGAGATCGACGTATTCGTGCGAGGCGATGATGGCCGCCGGGGCGGTCTGCTCGAGCCGCGCAAGGGTGGCAAGGTAGGCCGGCAGATCCTCGACCGAGGTGCCGTAGCGCCCTATGCCGAAGAGCTGCAGCCCGTCAAACGAGAGCAGGGTGCGGCTTGCTTCGTCATACAGGCCGGTCATATCGGCGGTGTGGCCGGGCAAACGCCGGGCGGTGATCCCCTCGCCAAGCGGCATGCCATCTGCCGTGCGCACAGTGCGGGCGGCAAGATGTGCCGGCAGGCCGGCGGGATCTGCCATGTGCAGCGTGGCGTGCGGAAGGGCGGCTGCCAGATAGGGCAAGCCACCCGCGTGGTCGCCGTGGCGGTGCGAGACGAAGATCCTGTTCGGCGCGAAGCCGCCGGCGTGCAGGGCAGGCAGGATGCGCTCGCGCACGTCGGATTCGGTGGTGGCGGTATCGGCCAAGAGATCCCCCTCTGCCGTACGGAGAAGAAAAACGGCGGTATACAGATCCTCAAACGGCACCTGCAGGCGCCAGATGCGGTCGGTCATTCGTTCAAAGCCCTTCATTGGCTTATACCTCCTTTTTGTGTTATCTATTATAACAACAATCCTGTTGGGTGTCAATATACACGCCGTTGCCCCGGGCGGCGTTTTTTCTCTTGCATTCCGGGCGCGAATGTGCTATAATGTCTGTTGGAAAATTACCGAGGATAGAGGGAGCCTATGATAGCAACACTTTGCATCGCCGGCACGACCATTGCGCTGATGATCGCGGCCATTATCTTTTTCCCGCGGCTGACGCTTGGCCGCTTTTCTGTGGATACCTATTGGCCGATCGCGCTGCTTGGCGCGCTGGCGCTTTTGCTTGGCGGCCACGTAGAGAGCGGCGAGCTGCTGGCCGCGCTGACCTCAAGCGATGCGATCAACCCGCTCAAGATCGCCCTGCTCTTTCTTTCGATGACCCTGCTTTCGGTCTTTTTGGACGAGGTGGGCTTCTTTGGCTACGTGGCGGCCCTGGCGCTTTCGCGTGCCGGGCACAGCCAGGCGCGGCTGTTTTTCGTGCTGTATGCCGCCGTCTCGGTGCTGACCGTCTTTACCTCGAACGATATCATCGTGCTGACCTTCACCCCCTTTATCTGCTACTTTGCCCATGCGGCCAAGATAGACCCCATGCCCTACCTGGTGGCCGAGTTCGTGGCGGCCAATACCTGGAGCATGGCGCTGGTGATCGGCAACCCGACCAACGTGTATCTGGCGGCGACCTACGGCATTGATTTTATTGCCTATCTGCGCGTGATGCTGCTGCCCTGCGTGGCGGCGGGTCTTTCGGCGCTCCTCGTGCTTTGGCTGCTCTTTCGCCGGCGGCTGCGTCAGCCGATCGAGCCGGTGAAGGTCGAGATGCGCTTTCGCGACCGGCTGCTGCTGGCCATTGGCCTTTTGCACCTGGGCGGCTGCACGCTGCTGCTCGCCATTGCCTCGTATGTGGGGTGGGATATGTGCACCATTGCGCTGGTCTCTGCCCTCTCGCTGTTCGTGGTAACGGCGATCGCCTCGCTTGCGCGGCGGCGCGCGCCTCGCGTGCTGCTTTCCTGCCTGCGGCGGGCACCGTGGCCGCTCTTGCCCTTTATTCTTTCGATGTTCGTACTGATCCTTTCGCTGGGCAAGGCCGGCATCACGGCAGGCTATGCCGACCTACTGGCGGCAACGGGTGAGACGGTGTGGACCTACGGCATCTCCTCTGCACTGGTGTGCAATCTGATCAACAATATTCCAATGAGCGCCTTTTACTGCGCCGTGGCAGGCCTTTTGCCCCAGGCGGTGCGCACGGCCGGCGTGTACGCCGCGGTGATCGGCTCGAACCTCGGTGCCCTGCTGACCCCGGTGGGGGCTTTAGCCGGCATTATGTGGACGGGGATGCTGAAAAAGCAGGGGCTGCGCTTCTCGTATGCGGATTTTCTGCGCCGCTGCGCA
The DNA here is from genome assembly GCA_045631765.1 of Eubacteriales bacterium. GTDB lineage: Bacteria > Bacillota > Clostridia > Oscillospirales > CAG-272 > UBA1740. Next base: position 85 of record JAZQVK010000047.1, on the reverse strand, counting down.
CCGGCCGGCGCGGCCGCGCTGGCGGCCGCGCTTGGCGTGCTGATGCTGGTGGTGTAGGAGAGCGCAAGGAAACTTTTTGAAAAAA
>JAZQVK010000046.1:0-2225 GCA_045631765.1 Eubacteriales bacterium | reverse complement strand
TTGATAATTGCTTCAGAACGAACGGCAACGAGCCATTTACATGCGTGCCGGACGGTATTGCACATTTTTTAGAGCATAAGCTGTTTGAAAATGAGGATGGCACCGAAACCGATGCGCGCTTTTCTTCCATTGGTGCTTCGGCCAACGCCTTTACCTCTGCCGATATGACGGCATATGAATTCACCTGCACAGAAAATTTTTACGAGGCGCTTGAAATTTTATTGGATTTCGTCACGCATCCATACTTTACCAAAGAAACCGTGCAAAAGGAGCAGGGGATCATCGGACAAGAAATTTCTATGTGCGACGATATGCCAACGCGCCGCCTATATTACGAGATCCTGCAAGCGCTCTACCACCGAGATAACACCCGCATTAACGTGTGTGGCACGCAGGATTCCATTGCGCAGATCACACCCGAGCATTTGTATGCCTGCTACCGCACGTTTTACCATCCCGCGAACATGACCTTGGTCTTGTGCGGGAAAATTGACCCCGAGAAGGTATACGCTATTGCCGACGCTTATCTCGCCGATGCGCCCGCAACGCAAAAAATAGACCGTTATTTCGAGGCAGAGCCAAGCTCCATTGTTGAAAAACGACATGCGATTCATATGGATATCGCCAGGCCAATGTTTGCCATCGGCATCAAGGATATTCATTCGCACGCCGGAACGGCAGAGGGTGTAAAGCGAGATTACACTCTGCGCATTGTGTCCGATCTGCTGTTCGGAACGTCTTCTTCCTTCTACGAGAGGGCATATGACGCTGGGTTGCTGAATGCACGCTTTTCTTCGGGCTATGAGGCCTATCGTACCTGCGCGTTCTTCCTGCTCTCCGGCGAGACGGATGACCCGGAGGAAATTTACAACCGTGTGCTGAACACCATTCGCCAGGCCAAGCAGACACCACCGGCCGTCGAGGATTTTTTACGCATCAAAAAGGCGCTCTATGCCGAGTTTATACGCGATTTTGATTCAACCGAGGAAATCGCTAACAATCTGTTGTCACTTCATTTTTCTGGGGTTGATCTGCTTGATACCGGAGATATGATCAACAGCATCACCTATCAAGAAACCGTGGCTGCCATGAACGATCTGTTTTGTGAAGATCTCTTTTCAATGGCGATCATCCTCCCCAAAAACGAATCTGCCTTAAAATAATTTCTGAATTGGAGAAATAAAATGGCTGCTATTATTGATGGCAAGCTGGTATCTGCCCAACTGCGCCAAGAGCTGAAGGAACAAACAAGTGCTTTTATTGCCAAAACCGGCATCACACCGGGGCTGGCCGTGATCTTGGTGGGAGACGATCCCGCCTCTGCCGTATACGTTAGAAACAAGCATCGCGCCTGCGAGGAGGTTGGCATGTATTCGGCCGTGCATAAGCTGCCCGCCGAAACCAGCGAGGAAGAGCTGCTTGCCTTGATCGACAAGCTGAATGACGATGATGCCATTCACGGCATCCTCGTTCAGCTGCCTCTGCCGAAGCACATCTCTGAAGAACGCGTTGTTTTGGCAATTGACCCGAGCAAGGACGTAGATGCCTTTCACCCCTCGAACGTAGGCAAGATCATGCTGGGGAACTATCGGTTCCTGCCGTGCACGCCAGCCGGTGTCATGGCGCTTTTGTGGCATTATGAAATCGAAGTAGAAGGGAAGCATTGCGTTGTGGTAGGCCGTAGTAATATCGTTGGCAAGCCCCAGGCGCTCTTGCTGCTGGAAAAGAACGGAACCGTTACCGTATGCCACTCCCGCACAAAAAATCTGGCAGATATAACAAGGCAGGCCGACATTCTGGTGGCTGCTGTTGGTCGCCCACGCTTCATCACGGCTGATATGGTGAAGGATGATGCCGTGGTGATCGACGTTGGTATCAACCGTCTGCCGGATGGCAAGCTGTGCGGCGACGTGGATTTTGCAGCAGTGGAAGAGAAGGCCGCCGCCATCACGCCGGTTCCCGGTGGCGTTGGCCCCATGACCATCACCATGCTACTACAAAATACCTTGCGCGCCGCAGAAAAATAATTTGATAAAATTTCAACAAAATCTAAGAAAGTGCTTGACAAAGCAAAAGAAGCATGATATAATAATTTGACGCTTATCCCAGGCTCCTTAAGGCTTTTGCCGCCTGAGCGGTAGCGATTATTTAGGAAAGTGAGGTGCTTTTCGTGTACGCAGTTATTGAAACAGGTGGAAAGCAGTACAAAGTCAGCGAAGGCGATG
>JAZQVK010000045.1:0-11888 GCA_045631765.1 Eubacteriales bacterium | reverse complement strand
TAACCGTTTGGTCGCTCTCGGCGGTCTCTTTTTATCTTGCACAACCACCGTCGGTGGTGAGTAAGTGCGTACTTGCAGGCAAACAAAAAGCCTCCCTTGTGTAAAGGGAGGTGGCACGGCAACGCCGTGACGGAGGGATTGTAAAAAAGCAAAAGTTACTCTAAAACAATCCCTCAGTCGCTCCGCGACAGCTCCCTTTGCACAAGGGAGCCTCTGTCAGTAACCGCTTATTTAACGGTTATCCCGTTAGATAAAACTGTCCTTAAGAATACGGCGCATAAGCCGAGGGCTTTGTTTTTATTGCTGCAGGCTCTTCTTCAGGCTTTCAAAGGAGAGGCCGTATTTATCGGCGATATCGCGCGCGTAGCTCTTCCCATCCGGCTTACGGCGGTAGACGCGGAAGGAGCGCTTACCCTCCTCTATGCCGGCAACCAGGGTATCTACCCGCACGCCGCCTTCGGCTGCGATGCGATCGTTGATCTCGTCTAAGCGAGCGGCCAGTTCGTGCAGGTGGGTAGAAAAGATACCGCGCAGGCGGGCTACGCCAAAGCCACACAGGATCTCGGCGGCGATATACGAGGCCTCATACGCGCCGGTTGAGGAAAGCGATTCGTCCAACAGAACGAGCGAATGCTCGCTGATACCGTCAAAGATCTCGCGCAGGCGGGCACATTCCTCACCCAGCCGCCCCTTGTCGATGGTATCCTCTGCCCCCTCGGGGAAATGCGTGAAGATGCCGTCTACCGGGGAAAGCACCAGGCTTTTGGCCGGGGCGTACAGACCCAGCTGCACCAGCGCCTGTGCCTGGCCAACGGCACAGGTGATCACCGATTTGCCGCCGCGGTTCGGCCCTGTCAGAATATACAAGCGACCGTTATCATCAAAGGAGAAATCGTTGGGCACGATCTCATCCTCGATGCGCAGCGCTACGTCAGCATTATACAGCGCCTCGGCCGTAAAGGCCTTTTCGCCCATGGGGCGCAGCTGTGGCAGCGCCAGCGCGCAGCCGCGCTTTTCAAGTGAGGAAAGCAGCGAGGCCGCGCAGGTAACAAACTCGATCTCGGGCAGGATCTTGAGCAGGAAATCGGTGTTTTCCAGCACGTATTCGCCCACGATCCTCCGCCACCCCCGTACCGAGGAGCGGAATATGTCGGAAAGCGCGCCGTGGAAGGCGTGCGTCATGGCATCGCGCCGGTTTTCCGGCTGGCTCTTATCATAGGGCAGCAGCTGGGCGATGCAGGTATAGCTATCGTTGCGGAAGCTCATGCGCAGGATCTTATCCAGCAGCTCACCGGATTTGAAGGGCTCTGCATTCACCGAGACAACGCCGGCCGAGGCCGGGCGCAGGCGGGCATCTAAATTGACGCCCACGGTAATGCTCTTTACCTCACGAATACGGGAGGAAAGCTGGGAAAGCCCCTGGTTCAGCTCGCGGTAGTAATCACTTTCCGAAAGCTCGCGAATGCGGTCACACAGGGCCGAGAAGCCCCGGCTCTTTACCTTATCCGAAAGCGGGGCAAGCCCCCGGGCCAGGCTATCGATGCAGCTGACGTACAGCTCGATCTCGGTAATGCTATACAGATAGGATTCGGTGCCGCCGGCGCCCAGGTCCTCATCCATACGGCGCAGCTCTAAGATGTCGAACAAAACGGGAATGGCATCGCCCAGCACCTCGCCAAGGGCGGGCAGGCGGCGCATATCGTCAAAAATCTCTTGCCGGTAGGCGATCACGGCCGGGTCGGCGGTGAAGAAGGGAGAGAGCGAGCAGCCGCGCAGGGGCAGCAGCTTATCCAGCCCCAGCTCAGCACACACGCGCTCGTCAATATGGGGCGTGCCCTCACGCCGCGCGCCGCGTGCAGCGCTCTCTTCATCCGGGTATAGCAGGCTTAAAAACATAATGGCTCCTTAATAACGGTGATCCGGGTCGATCTCGATCCCGTTCATCAGCTGATACGAGGCCTCTGCCAGCCGGCGCACGGCCGTGCTGGAGGTGTAGAAGGAGGTAACGCTGGGAATCCCATCCCCCGATACCGAGACCATGGAATGCCGCTCGGAATACGGGTAGAAGCGATAGGTCATCTCGCGCCCATCCTCTAAGGTAAGCACAAAGGTGAGAATACAGGCGGAATCGTCTGCCATACGGGCGGCGATCTCCTCCTCGCTCCAGCCGGTGTCGGCAGCGATCTCGCCGCTGTAGGCCAGCTCCAGCAGGAGCAGATACAGATCCCGGAACTGCGAAATATCCTCGCAATAGCCGCGATCATTCAACTCAAACGGGTAATTTCTGCCCTTATACGACCAGGTGTAGCCGGAATAGAGCTCACGCACGGTCTGATCGGCCGTGCCGTCACCCAGCAGCTGGAAGATATAGTCACCACGGGCAGAGGAAAATTCCATCTGCGCCACGCTGTCGATCGACACGGTGAACATCTCGTCCGCGATCCAATCAAAGAGCGAATACTCTAAGAAGGAGAGGTTTTCGTAAGCCACCCGGGCGATCATGTTGTAGAACACCTCGCCGTCCTCGCGGTAGGAAAGGGCGCCCACGGTGTAGGTGCCGTCTGCCGCCAGGGGGGTGGCAAAGAGCATATTTTTCACGTAATTGCCTACGATCGGATCCTCATTGGCATCGTAGGAAATATTGTAGGGCATTTCGTAGTAGATGGTGTAGGCCACGTTCTCCAGTAGGCCGCCCTCGGCAAAGTCCTTATCGGAGATGCCAAGCTGCAGCACCTCGGTACCCACCAGGCCGGGCAGCTTCTGCATGGCGGCATCTACACGCATATCGGCGGCGGTGTAGGCCGCAGAGGGCGCCAGCATGGCGTAAATGGTAGAGGCGTGGTATACGTCCCGCTCCGGCGCGGTGAGGTAGGTGAACATCACGAAGGGGTCAAGCGTGCTGTCCTCACCAAATTCCGGCTTCTCTTGCCCACCGCCGAACATGCCGTTGATGATCGAGCGATCGTGGAAGATAGAGAAATTACGGATATATACGTAGCCGTAGGTGGTATCTGCGGCGAAGGTAAGCCCCGGCTGCACGAAGTAGGAAAGGGGTGCCAGCACAGATTCCTCCATGGTGGAGTAGAGGACGTAAACGGCCTCTCGCCCGGCAAGGCGGGCATAATAGTTGCCATCCGGCGATTTGGCGCCCACGTACACGGTATAGCTTTCACCGGCTACCGTTTCCAGCACGTAGTAGGTGGGGTGCTGCCCCTCGGCCAGGCCGTAGCGGGCAAAGATGGCCGCTGCCCCATCGGCTTCAAAATCCAGCCCGGTCAGGCGGCCAAGGCAGGCGGTGTAGCCCACATCTACCACCAGGCGGGAAAAGCGCTCGTCATCATAGGTATTGACCGGGTGCCCCTCGATGATAAAATCGGCGGTGTCGCCATCTCCATCCAGGTCATCGTGGTCCTTTTCAAAGCAATAGGTCTGGTAGGCACCGCTTGTCTCGTCATAGCGATTATACACGCGAATGCTTTCCATATCCACACGCTCTACCCGCGGGAACATCAGAACGGTGCCTGCGGAAAGACCGGAGCCCTCACCCTGCTGGGTGCTGACGGTGGTGGTAACATCCTCCTCGCTTGCGGCAAAGAAGGGGGAAAGAACGGCCAGGTACAGCACCAGCAGGATCAGAAAGATGCTGGCAAGTGAGAGAAGCAGAATGCCGGTCTTATTCGGTTTTGGCGGTTTTCTCATATCTCTCTCCTTAACGGTTCTTTCGGCGCAAGGTGACTACGGCACAGGCACAGGCAAGCCCGGCAAGCGGCAGACCGACCAGCACCCACGTCCAGGAAACGGCCTCGCTTGCCTCTAAGGGGCGCAGCACGCGCAAAACCACCTTGCGGCTGGTGCCGGTAGCCTCATCCTTGACCCAGATCACGTTGCCGCTTTCATCACGGGCGTAGATAACATTCTCCTGCTCGTCATAGGATGTGGTGAAATCTAAGGAATCGTAATACTTAAACTCAAGCTCCTCTGCCACGCTGATGGTGGTACGGGCAGAGCCGCGCAGCGCGCTTTGCAGGATCTCGCGGTTGGCGTACACGTTATCGGCCATGTAGGTGGCGGCATGATACAGATCGGTGCTGCACACGAACAGGGTGGCCGTGAAATACACGCTATCCACCAGCCTTGTCTCACTTGTCATGGTCATAAGCGGGAAGGTGGCGGTGGTAACGGTGCTGTAGGTATCGTCTAATGCCTGGGCGGTGCTTGAGGTGGTAAACAGGGTCTTGACCACGCGCCCGGCGCTATTGACCGAGGAGGTGCCATCCTGCCACAGAATGCGTAGCGGGGCAGCCTGCTCGAAAATGGTCTTAGGAGGCGAGGAAAGGGCGGTGATATCGGCGTATACCGTGGAATCACCATAGGTGCCGGCAATGCGAAAGGGGTCGCCTGACAGGGCGGCAGCGCTATCCGAAAGCAGGGTCTCGGCAAACTGGTTGCCGGCCGCATCCTTCACCGTAAAGCCAATGCCCCATTCGGCCAAAAATTCCTCTAAATTCGGCAGGGTTCCAGCCGCGGTATCGCGGAAGTAGAAGACCGTGCCGTAATTATCCAAAAAGCGGTCGATCTTGGTGATGGGGGAATTATAATCCATATCCTCCAGCCGGCCGGAGGCAAAATCCTCGGTGGGGCCGTTTAGAATGAGCACCGCGCAGGAGGCGGGGATATCCTCGGTCTCAAGATCAATGGCGGTCACACGGAAGCCCGCGTCACGAATCGCCTCGAACAGGTAGCCGCTCTCCTCATCCCCCTGGGTAGGCAGGGTCTCGCCGTTGCCCACGGTAAAGCAGGCCAGGGGCAGATCCTTCGCCGTCAGGGAAAGGATAGCCTCGCACATCTTCTGCTCGCCGTTAAAGCCGACGATCTCGTTTTTGTTCTCTGAGGAGACGGTAAAGAAGGTCTTGGTATTGTACACACGGTACTCGGTACCGCTGGTAACGATCACGTCATCCCACTTGATGGTGGTAGCCGAGGTGCGGCGGTAAGCGGCCACCGCCTCGGGGTAGCGCACCGCATCCACGGTGCTGACGTGCACGTTCGGCACCTGGCGCTCAAGCTCCAGCGCCATGATATAGACCAGGCTGGTATTGTAGGAGGCACGCAGCACGTCATCCTCGGCACAGAAGATGATATCCACGTCGGCCTGCATGTCTGCCTCTTTTAGGATCTCCACCATACGCGGGCGCAGGGTATAGCGCCCCTCGGTGGTCATATCGACAAACAAATTGCTCTGCTGCCCAAGGGCGGTAAAGGCCAGGTTGCCGGCAAGCAGCGCAAGAACGATGAAAGCGGTGATCAGCGTATGAAGAAGGCGCTTGCCCGTTATCATCCGTATTGGCGGTTTCCACATAGTGTTCCCTCTTGTGATCAGTGATTTTTGCGACGGCGAAGCAGCACGAAGCCGGCGCCAAGCAACAGAGCCGGCAGCACGACTGCCGTGATGGTCAGAAAAAGATCGGCCTCACCCATCGTCAGATTCTCGATAGCGGAGCGATCAACCTGGATATTTGCGATACCGGCCGGCACGCGCGCAGCGCCCATTTCGGTCAGCAGCGCGTTGATCAGCGCCTTGTTGCCATAGCCAACGCCGTCTATAATGCCGGCATCAGCCAGGTAAACGCTACCACAAACGACCAGCCGGCCACCGCCCTCGGTCTCGGCCATAGCCAGCACCGGGGCGGCGCCATGCGCCACCTCGCTACCGTCCGGCGCCAGCTGCACCGCACCTGCCGGCGCGTACAGGATGGGGGAAACGGTAGCCTTATCGCTTTCGCTAAGAGACAGCGCCGCCGTGCCGGAAAGCACCGTGCGCCGCCCACCGGCCGTAGCCGCGGCACCAAGCGTGGCGCCCACGCCCCGGTCAGCGTAGGAGGTGATCAACGAATAGCCGCCCGAGCCCGGCAGGGCGCTTTGCCTATCGACCAGGGTGTTCCCGGTTACGGTAATACCGTATTCAGAGAGGAAGCTGATCAGGTGCGGCGGATTGCCGTTTGGCAGCTTCATCGCTTCGACATACGAGGGGTCCAGCATGGCCAGCACCTGCCCTCCCCCGGCCAGATAATCGGCAAGGAAGGAGAGCTCTGCCTTCTCGGCCGAGCCGGCTGCCGCCCGCTGGAAGTTATACAGCGGCGCAGAGATCACGACCAGGCCGGCATCCTCCGGCACGCCGCGCACGGTAGACAGATCAAGCCGCTCTACCTCGTAGCCGGCGTAGATCAGCATACGCTGCAGGGCGTAGGGCACCTCCTCGCCGTGGTTGGCGGTGAAGTAAGCCTTGGGGTGCTCGCTCGCAGTCACCCACAGAATATTGGCAACGAACACCTCCTCACCATTGAAGGAGGTAACGTAATTGCTTTCATCCAGCGTGTAGAAGCTGACGGGGGAATTGAGAATGAACTCACCGCCGTAATCAATGATCACGGTAGAGCTGGTGATCTTATTTTCGCTTCCATCCTTGGCGGTGCGATAGGCGGAAACGCGCGCCGGCTCCAGCCACAGGTTCACGAAATCCAGCTCGATCAGCTCCGGGTAGCGCTCACGCAGCAGCAGCGCGGTATCGTACACGTAATCCAGCTGATGGTGCGTCTCGATATTTTCCTCTACGTCGCAGAAAAGGATCTTGACATTTCCCTTGCTCGTATCAATATCGGCAAACAGCTCGTCTGCCGCAGGCGAGAGAGTGACCTCCAGCTGCTCGGTGGTGTAGAAATACCAGCCCAGCTTATCGGCAAAGCCCAGAACGATCAGATTCACCAAGTAAAAGAGCGCCAGCACCAGCGCGGTAAACGCCGCCATGCTGCCGGCATGGCGCGTAGAGCGCGCGGTGAAATAGGCTTTCAGCTTTCCTTTCATGCTTGCCCTCCCGTCTCAGGCAAAGCGGCGGCGGTCATACACGCGCACGGTCAGGAACAGGAATACGGCCGTCAGGGATACGTAATAGACCAGGGCGGCAATATCAAAAACGCCGTTTGTAAAGTTCTGGAAGCGGGAGAATACCGACAGGCCGCTGAGCAGGAAGCGCAGCCAGGGCGCGCTGATCAGGCTGCCGGCAAAGCCGATGACCAGCAGCACCAGCAGAATGGCCACGGTGATGACCGAGGCAGCCAGCTGGCTTTCGGTGAGCGAGGAAACGAAAAGGCCGATGGAAAGAAAGGCCATGCCCACCAGAATCAGGGCGGCAAGATTGCCCAGAACAATGGCGGTATTCGGCTCGGAATGGGTGTAGAGAATGATGAAATTCAGCGAGGTGAGCAGCATGCAGCCAAAGAACACCGTAAAGGCGGCCAAAAACTTGGCGCATACCATACCCGTGAGCGAGACGGGGGAGGTGAGCAGCAGCTGCTCGGTCTTCATCTTGCGCTCCTCGCTCAGCGTTTTCATCGTCAGAAGCGGCAAAAGAATGATGAACGAGAAGAGCATGATGGTGAAATAATCGGTGGTATCCGAGGAGAGCGCATACAGCGTGGTATAGGTAAAGACGGCAGCGCTGAAGGCCAGAAAAATGGCGGCAAACACGTAGCCGATGGGGGTGGTGAAGTAGGCGCGCATTTCGCGCTTATAAATAGCCAGCATGATCTGAAAAATACCTCCCGGATTATTTGCGCCGCGGCTTGGCCGCGGGTTCGGCGGGCAGCTCGCCGCCGTGCTCTACCAGCTGCAGGAAAACGTCCTCAAGATCGGTATGTACGGCCTCTAAGCCGTAGACCGGCCAGCCGCGCTCGGCCAGGGCAAAGAAGAGCGGGCCGCGCACGTCGGTGCCGGCAGCGCTTTCTAAGGTAAAGCTGCTTTCGCCGTCGCGCTCTGCCTGTGCCTCTGCACGCAGAATGCCGGGAATACCGCGTAAAAGCCCCAGCACCTCCTTCTGCGGGCCGGCCACCTTCAGGCGGTAGCGGCGGCTATCGCGGATCACACGCGTCAGCTCCTCGGTGGGCTTGTCTGCCACGATGTGCCCCTCGCTGATGATCAGCAGGCGGTCGCAGATGGCCTGCACCTCAGGTAGGATGTGGGTGCTGAGAATGACGGTATGCGTTTTGCCCAGGGTACGCAGCAGGTTGCGCACCTCAATGATCTGCTTGGGGTCAAGGCCTACGGTCGGCTCGTCAAAGATGAGCACCGGCGGGTTGCCCACCAGCGCTTGCGCAATGCCAACGCGCTGCCGGTAGCCCTTGGAAAGATTGCGGATCAGGCGGCGGCGCACGTCGGCGATCCGCACGGTCTCGCAGATTTCGGTAATATGCTCCTTTTTGGGCAGCGTGCACCGCTTCAGATCGTAAACGAAGCCGAGGTATTCCTCCACCGTCATATCGGTATACAGCGGCGGCTGCTCGGGCAGGTAGCCGATCTGGCGCTTGGCCTCGGCCGGGTCCTTCAGGATATCGGCGCCGTTGACACGCACGGTGCCGCTATTGGAGGAGAGACAGCCGGTGAGGATGTTCATGGTCGTGCTCTTGCCGGCACCGTTCGGGCCGAGAAAGCCAACCACCTCTCCCTCCTTGATGGCAAAGCTCACATCGCTGAGTGCGTAATGCGAGCCGTAGCTTTTGGTAAGATGCTCCACTTGAATCATAATGGATCACGGGCCTATCAGGCCTTTTCCTTTTCTTTCGGATTTTTCATGATGGCGCACTGGCTCATAATATAAGAATTTTACCATATATATATAGACAAACTATGAACAACCCCGGCCGCTTTCGTGGTTTTTCTGTGAAAAACGGCGGAAGTTTTCGCCAGCTGTGTCAAATTACGCCTTTTTTCCTATTCCGGCAGAGATAACGACGAAGGAGGCAGGCTGACGGCATCGCCCAGGTGCAGCGAATAGATCAGCACCCGGTCGGGCAGGCGGCCAAAGATCCGGCGGCAGGCGGCAGCGTAATAGGAAAGCTGTAGCCCATGCCGCTCGCACAGGCGGCGGGCAGCGGCGGCGGGGTCCTTGCGCTCGCCGTAGCTGAGGCGGTCGGTCTTATAGTCGATCAACCACAGGCTACCGTCCTCACGCTCGAGCACGGCATCCATAACGCCCTGCACCAGCACGCGCCGGTCAACTAGGCTGCGTTTCTTTTCGGGGTCGGCTGTAAAGGCGTAGGCCGGCAGGTGCACGTGAAAGCGCAGCTCGCGCCACACACGCCCCCCCTCGCAAAGCGCGCGCAGCATGGGCGAGCGGCGAAAGGCCTCGATCTCGTCTAAGCGCACGAGGGCGGCATCCTCTGCCGAGAGGAACTGCCCCTCCCGCAGACGGGCAAGCTCTCTTTCTGCCCCACCGTCACGCAGGCGGGTAAAATCGCAGAACTGCATAAACAGGTGCGTGGCCGTGCCCGCGCGGGCAGCGGCATCCTCACGCTCGCCGCCCAAGAACACGGGCAGCGGTGCCGGCTTAAAGCCGGGCTCCTCTTCCCCACCCTCTGCTTCGCTTGCGACAGATAGTGTCGGCACGGCCTGCTCCTCTTCATCTAAAAGGGCGGGATACAGGCGCGAAACCGACAGCTTGCTGGGCAGGGCGCCCACGTGGCGGTCTGGGTATTCATACGAAAAGCGCTCGCGAAGGACTGCCTCGGCCGTAGCGATGGCCGTGGGCGAAAGGGCCTCTTGCTCGTCCTGCTGGGCACCTTGCGACACACGGGTGCCGTCATTTGCCCCGTTTTGAGGGAAGATCAGATCATACGAGGGGTCGTCTGCTGCCGTAGCCAGCACCATCTCGGCATAGCTGTGGCAGGCGTACACCTCGGTAGCGCCCAGGCGGCGATGGCGCTCGCTGCCCGTTTTTCGCGCTGCCTCTATATCCTTCAGCGTGGCGGTCACGTACAGCTTGCGCATGGGTCTTGTCAGCGCCACGTAGAGAATGCGCATTTCCTCCTCTAACTGTTTTTCAGTTATGCGCTCTGCAATGGCGTGATAGACCGGATTGCGCACCCGGGCAAGGCCGCTTTCATCCCGCAGCTGCATGGCGCAGCCCAGGCTGCGCTCAAAGAGCAGCGCCCCTTGCGCATCCTGTAGGCGAAAGCGCTTACCGGTGCCGCACAAAAAGCAGACCGGGAACTCTAACCCCTTAGACTGATGAATGGTCATTACGCGCACGGTGTCGGCGCGGTCACTTTGCACGCGCCCCTCGTCGATCGACTGGTCACGCGCGATGACCTCGTTCAGATAATCAATAAAATTATACAGCCCACGGAAGGAGCTTTGCTCAAAGCGGCGGGCGTAATCGTACAGCAGCATCAGGTTGCCGCGGCGCGCCTCGGGCGAGCCGGTCTTATCGGCACCGGCTAAGGAAAGCAGACCCGTGCGGCGATAAAGCTGCCAGATCAGCCGGTCTACCGGCATGCCCTCTGCCATCTCGCGCAGCTCGTCCAGCTCGGCAATAAAGCGGGCGCCCTTTTCAAAATCCAGGTGGTTGGCGTTGTAGGAAAGCAGCGCCTCGTACAGCGTGCCGCCGCTTTCATCCTCGCGTCGCACGCGGATCAGATCGTCTAAATCAAAGCCGTAGAGCGGCGAACGGAGCAGCCCGGCCAGGTACACGTCCCGCCTGGGGTTATCGATCACGTTCAGCAGGCTGATGGCCAGCAGGATCTCCGGGTTCAGAAAGAACCGGCGGTCTGCCTGGCGGTCTACCCGAATGCCACGCGCGGAAAGCGCCGCGGCAAAGCGCTGCCCGGCAGCGCCGGTACGGGTCAGGATGGCAATATCGCCCGGCATAAGGCGGGTACCGTCCTCTAATCCCTCACGCAGCAGGCGCTCGATCTCGGTGGCTACGTAGCAGGCCTCGTCATCCGGGGCATCCGGCTCCTCGTCCGGCGTCTCGCTCTCGCGTTCCTCCTCCTCGGCTTCCTCCTCCTCGGTCTCGGTCTTTGCCTGCTCTAACAGGGCGACCGTGACACGCGGCGCGTGGGGGTCGGTACCAAGGCCGGGCACCAGGGCATCCTCCTCCCGGTAGCCGATGTGATCGCCTACCCCCTGCATCAGCCCGCCAAAGACCAGGTTGACAAAGGCCAGCACCGGTGCCGTAGAGCGGAAGTTGGCAGAAAGGGAGAGGCAGGCGGCCGTATCCTCCTCGCCCGCCTCGGCAAGCGGGGGAAAGGCAGCGCGAATGGCCGCAAAAATATCAGGCTGCGCACCGCGGAAGCCGTAAATGCTTTGCTTCACGTCGCCTACCATAAAGCGACCGCGCGGCTGAGAAAGCGCCTCAAACAGGCGGTGCTGTACCTCGTTTACGTCCTGGTATTCATCAATATATACGTAATCAAACCGGGCGGCGATCTCGCGGCAGAGCGGCGTTTTCTCGCCCGCCTCGGTATACAGCAGGCGCAGGGCCGCGTGCGCAATATCGTTAAAATCGCACAGGCCACGCCGCTTTTTTTCGGCGGCGGCACGGTCGCCAAAGGCGATCAGCAGCTCGCCAAGCAGCGAAAGCTTTTCTGAAAGCCCCCGCAGCATGGGTGCCCACTCCTGCTCCCCATAGGCAAAGCTACGCGCGCCAAGGCGCTTGATCGTTTTGGATAGAGCCTTGCGCATCTCCTGTGCGCGGATGCTTTCTTCGGTCTTTTTTTCTGCCCGCAGGGGCTTGACCTTGGCCGGCTGAAAGGCAAGCAGCGCCTCGCGCGTGCGGGTATAATCCCCACCCTCCAGCGCGGCGCGGATGGCGCGCAGAGCAGAGAGATCCTCCTCAAAGCCGGGCAGGTAGGCTGCGGCCGTATGCTCGTTGCCGGAAAGAGAAGCGATCGCCTCGGTATACGCGGCGATGCCGCTTTCGATCTCATCCCGCGCGCGGGCTGCCAGATAGGCACCCCACTTGGTTTCAAGCGGCGGCTGATCGCAGGCTGCCCGCAGCTCCCCGGCTATATCTGAAATGATATAATACGAGCGAGCAAAGCCCTGCGTTTTGGTAT
>JAZQVK010000044.1:0-4119 GCA_045631765.1 Eubacteriales bacterium | reverse complement strand
AGGGGGCATCCACCAGCACCAGATCGAAAAAGCCCGGGTACCAGGCACCAAGCGTTTCGCTATCGGTGTTCAGCACCAGCGCGTTGGGAATGCCCAGCCGCTCGACGTTCCCAACCAGCAGCTTGCAGCGCGCCGGCACGTATTCGTTAGAAACCAGAAGCCCCTTGCTGCCGATGGCGGCGGCAAGCTGGGCGCTTTTCCCACCCGGCGAGGCGCATACATCCAGCACGCGCCATCCGCGCGCAACGGTCAGCGCATTGAGCGTGGCCATGGCGCCGGGGTCCTGGGAATAGACCATCCCCGCGTGGTGAAAGGGGTGGGTGCCGATCTTTTCTTCCTCATGGTAAAAGCCGTCAGGCGTGTAGGGGATGCTTCGCGCAGGGATATGCGAGATAGCAGAAAAATCCTCTACACGGCATTTTATCGTATTCACGCGGAAGGCGTGGCGCGCGGGCATTTCGGTCATCTCGCGGTAAAAGGCGGGATAATCAGCCCCCAAAAGGCCCTCCATACGTTTGGCAAAGGCGGATGGCAGCATGCTTCCTCCATTGTTTTTTTTCTTTTATTGTAGCACATCCCCACGCCGTTTGCAAGGCGGGTATAAAAAATATCGCGCCGCGCATACTGTTGGTGAGGTGATGAAGATGAATGAAAAGAACCAGCTACCAAGCTTAAAGCTGCCGGCCGGCACGCCCTGGTCCGGCAAGAAGGAATGTCCACCTAAAAAGGCGCCGGATCCCAACGATCCGCCCGTGCCCGACCCCACCGTGCCCAACCGCGCGCATACCGAAATGCGCACCACCTTCCCGCCTGAGCTGCCGCATAAGAAGCAGCCACGGGAGCTGTGAGATGAAAAAAGTGGGAAGAGCTTCTTCCCACTTATTTCTTTTCAATGGCGCGCACCGAACGCGCATATTCACTGGGTGCCATACCGGTCACCGTGCGAAACTGGCGTGAAAAATAGTGAATGCTGTCATAGCCAAGCAGCTCGGCGATCTGCGTGAGGCTGTAATTGCCCTCGCGGATGTAGACTTTGGCGGCATCTATCCGCAGGCGGATCAGGTAGGCCATGGCGCCCATGCCGGCGCGTGCGCGAAAGGCCGCCTTGACGGTCGATTCGCTGACCCCGGCATAGTGCGCCAGGTCAGAGAGCGTAAGCGGCGCGGCAAGATTCTTTTGCATATGGTCGGTCAGCTGCAAAAACAGGTCTCCCTCTATGCGATGGCGCAAGGTAGAGGCCTGCACGGCAGGCTCGCTGCGCAGCAAAAGGATCAGCAGCTCCTCTAAATAGGCGCGGATCAGCTGCTCCGCCCCTAAGGGGGAGATTTCGCGTTTCTCCATTTTCATGGTGCCGGGGTTGCCGAGCGGGGTGGAAAAGACCGCCTCGCTTTCCCGCAGGATGCCGGAGATCAGCTCTCGGCTTCGCTGCCCCAGCTTGGCGTGCAGACCGCGAAAGGCCGCCATCGTCGGCGAGGGGGAGGAAAAGGAGAGCACCACCAGGTTCGGCGCTACGATGCCGTTGGCACGCAGGGTGTGCCATTCGTTCGGCTCGTGAAAAAGGATCTCGCCGCGGCAAAGGCGGATCTCCCGCTCGCCGGCCGTGGCAATGATCTCGCCCCGGTCAACGTACACGCATTCCCAAAAATCGTGTGCCTCGCCCGGATAAGCGTAGCTTTTGGAATATTCAAAATAATGCACGGTGTATAGCTTGTCCACCGCGATGTCGCGCATCAGCTCTGTTCCCTCGTATCCCATAGGCACCTCCGTTTTCTCTATTATAGCACGATTGACTGAAAATGTAAATATTTTGTCGGATATTGACAATACTTTTTTGCAAGGAATGCCTATAATCAAAAATAGATACCGTATAATATATTGCAAAGTCGCCGGTTTTATAGTATAATAATATGAAATCATTTTTGGAGGCTTTGCGGAATGGAGCTTACTGTGAACGAAATTCTTCACCATTTTGCTGTCGAGCTGGATGACGATCAGCCTGTTCCCTATGGCAACGGCCATATCAATTCTACCTTTGTGGTTGGCAAAAAGACCAGATACATCCTGCAAAAGATCAATACCAACGTGTTCCGTGACCCGGATGCGGTTATGCGGAATATCGTGGCCGTTACTGCCCATCTGAGCGAAAAGATCATGGCTGCCGGTGGTGACCCCACTCGCGCAACGCTGACCCCCATCTGCACCAAGGAGGGGGAGAGCCATTGGAAGGCACCGAACGGCGATTGCTACCGCATGAACCTCTTTATCGAGGATACGATCTGCTATGACCAGGTAGACAATGCCGAGCAGCTGTATTATGCGGCGCGTGAATTCGGCAAGTTCCAAAACATGCTTGACGATTTTCCGGCCGATACCCTGGCCGAGGTCATTCCCAACTTCCATAACACCAAGGATCGCTTCCGCCAGTTCCGCGAGGCGGTAGAAAATAACCTGGCCGGCCGCCGTGACGAGGTGGCAGAGGAGATTGCCTTTGCCATGGCGCGTGAAAAGGATACGGCCGTGGTGCTGGATGCCATTGCTGATGGTAGCGTGCCGCTGCGTGTCACGCACAACGATACCAAGCTGAACAACGTGATGCTTGACCCCAAGACCGGCGAGGGCGTATGCGTGATCGATCTGGATACCGTGATGCCCGGCTCGCTTCTTTATGACTTTGGTGATGCGCTGCGCTTTGGCGGCAACTCGGGCGCCGAGGATGAGACCGATCTTTCCAAGATCTACTTCCGTTTGGATTATTTCGAGGCATTCGTGCGCGGCTTCGTGCAGGAGCTGGGCGCTAAGATGACCAAGCGCGAGATCGAGCTGTTGCCCTTCTCGGTCAAGCTGATGACCTATGAGTGCGGTATCCGCTTCCTTGCCGACTATCTCAACGGTGATACCTATTTCCGCATCCACCGTGAAAAACACAATCTTGACCGTTGCCACACCCAGTTCAAGCTGGTGGCCGATATGGAAGAAAAAATGGCCGAGATGCAGGCTATTGTAAAGAAATACATAGGGTGATCATATGGAATACGTTAGAATTGGTTTGATCGGCCTTGGCCAGCGCGGCTCGCAGATCATGCGTGACGTGCTGCTGGTAAACGAAAAGATCCGTGTTGTGGCGGTGTGCGATCTCTACCCCGATCGCGTAGAGGCTGCTATCAAGCAGGCAACCGATGCCGGCTTTGCTGCCCCCTTCGGCACCGCTGATTATCGTGAGATCATTTCGCGTGATGACGTAGACGCTTGCCTCGTTATCTGCTCGTGGGAGGACCATATCCGTGTAGCGGTCGCTGCTCTGCGCGCCGGCAAGCCGGTGGGCATGGAGGTAGGTGGTGCCTACTCGGTTGAGGAATGCTGGGAGCTGGTGCACGCGCAGGAGGAAACCGGCACCCCCTTTATGTTCCTTGAAAATTGCTGCTACGGCCGCCGTGAGATGATGGTGATGAACATGGCAGAGAAGGGCATTCTGGGTGATATCATCCATTGTGCCGGCTCTTACGAGCACGATCTGCGCTATGAGATCACGCACGGTAAGGAGCTGCGCCATTATCGCCTGCGCAATTATCTCCACCGCAATTGTGAAAATTACCCCACGCATGAGCTTGGCCCGATCGCGCAGGTTCTGCGCGTTAATCGCGGCAACCGCATGCTGTCCTTGACCTCTACCGCATCCCGCGCTGCCGGCCTGCACCAGTACGTGCTGGAGAAAAAGGCAGATGACGAGGAGCTGGTGAATGCCGAATTCAAGCAGGGCGACGTGGTGACCACGGTCATCAAATGTGCCGGCGGCGAGACCATTCGCCTCACGCTGGGCACCTGCCTGCCGCGCTTCTACAGCCGTAATTTTACTGTGTGCGGCACGAAGGGTATGTATGAGGAAAACTCGGATTCTATCTTCCTTGATGGAAACGAGGAGATGATGAAGACCGAATGGAACTGGTGCAGCCAGTTTGGCAATGCCTCGAAGTACGAAGAGCAGTATGACCACCCGGTGTGGGACAAGTTCCTGCATGACGGTGTGCGCGGTGGCCACGGCGGTATGGACTGGCTGGTATACGGCGAGTTCGTTGACTGCCTGCTGGAAAACAGACCCTTCCCCATCGACGTGTACGATGC
>JAZQVK010000043.1:0-4679 GCA_045631765.1 Eubacteriales bacterium | reverse complement strand
AAAAGTTTTTGAAGGTCTAAGGAAACTTTTTTCAAAAAGTTTCCTTAACCCCTCGCGCCTCCCCACAAACAGAAAAAGCCACCCGTCGGCAGCTTTTCTGTCTCTTTCGTTATTTCTTCCCCAGCTCCTCGATCAGGGCTACCAGGTCGCGCGTGGCGTTTGGCTTGCGGATCAGGTCGATGCATTGCTTCATCAGCTCCAGCCTTTCGGGGTGGTAGAGCAGCTGGTAGATCACGTCGCTCAGGCGGCAGGTCTTGGTGGCCATCATGGCGGCGCCGTTGTTCAGCAAAAACTCGGCGTTTCTATCCTCCTGCCCGGGAATGGGGTTGCAGATGATCATGGGCAGGCGCTTGGCCAGCGCCTCGCTCGTGGTCAGGCCGCCCGGCTTGGTCACGATGCAATCGGCCGCGTCCATCAGCAGGTCGATCTTGTCGGTATAGCCAAAGGTCAGCACCCGGTGGGCAAAGGCGATGCCGTCGATCTCCTCCTTGGCCTTTTGGTTGTTGCCGCACACGCAGATCAGCTGGTGCTCGCCCGGCAGGGCATCCAGCTCGCGCATCGTGTCGGCAAGCGAGCCGTAGCCCATGCTGCCACCCATCAGCAGCAGGGTAGGCGTCTCCCCGGAAAGACCCAGCAGCTGCCGCGCCTCGCTCTTTTCACGCATGGCGGCAAAGGCCGGGCGGATCGGAATACCGATGGGCGCCAGCTGCTCACGCGAAAGCCCCTTTCGCGTAGCGGCGGGGATCAGCAGCTCGTTCGGGATCACCACGCGGTCGGTGCGCAGCGCCTCCTCCCAGAACGGGTGCATGGCAAAATCGGTCAAAATGCCGACCGTGCGTGCGCGCAGCGGCAGCTGCTCGGCGATCACGTCTAAGAAAATGCCGCCGAAGATGTGCGTGTACACGATCACGTCCGGGTCGTACTCCTCAATGTAGGAAACGATCTTTTTCTTGATCATGCGGTAGGTCGAGCGGGTCAGGGACTTGTTGTAGGAATTGACCTTGCGGTTTTCAAGCCGCGCGTAGGCCCAGGCGTAGGTACGCTTGAAATCGGCCGTAGAAAGCAGATACCCCTTGGAAACGATGTTATACAGGCTACGGCTGATGTGCAGCCAGGTATCTACGATCATGCATTCGTGGCCGCGCGCCTGTAGAGCCGCCTGCACCGAGGCTGCCGTGGCGTTATGCCCCTCGCCGGCCGTGATGGTCAGAATCAGAATTTTCATAGTATCTCCCTCAAGAAAAAAACGGTTGTTGGTCTCTCTCTCTTGCAAAAACGGGAAAAGGCGTGTATAATAAAATAAAGTGTGTTTTTATTATACAATTATTTTACAGAAATGTCAAGAGGCGGGCAAGCCCTGCCGGGAGGAAAGCGATGGAACAGATCTACACCATACCCGTTAACGAAGCGTTTGATGCCTCAGCCGAGGACCATGCCTGCGGCTGCCCGATGTGCGCCCTGTATAACCGCTTAGAGGAAAACGAGCTGGAGCTGATTCTCGGTGCCTCGATGATGGAGCCGGACGTGCGCCAAAAGACCAACGAGCTGGGCTTTTGCCACCGCCACTTTGGCATGATGTTTACCCGCAAAAACCGCCTGGGCCTTGGCCTGATCATTGAAAGCCATATGGAAAAGGTCAAGCGTGATCTCTCAGGCGAGGGGCTTGCCGCCCTCTTGACCGGCGCAGGCAGCGATACCATCAAAAAGCTGAGCAAATTAGAGGAAAGCTGCTACGTCTGCGGCCGTATTGAGGCCAACCTTTCCCGCATGTTTGATACCGTGCTGCTGCTCTACCGGCAGGATGGCGCCTTCCGCCGCAAGCTGGCGGCACAGCCCTATTTCTGCCTGCCGCACTACCGCCGCCTGCTCAGCTTAGCCAAGACCGGCATGAGCAAAAAGGAATTTGCCGAGTTCTACGATACCATGTCGGCCATCGAGCGCCGCTATGCCGATACCCTGTCCGGCGACGTGAGCTGGTTCTGCAAGAAGTTTGATTACCGCTACCAGGACGAGCCGTGGAACAACGCCAAGGACGCCGTTGAGCGCTCCATCCGCTTCCTCTCCGGCAACGAGGGCGGTGGCCCCGCCTCGGGTGAGAAGCGATGATCATTGAAAGCATCCGTATCGAAGCCTTTGGCCGCCTGTCGGGCTATACCTGCGCGCCGGGCGAGGGGCTGACGGTGATCGAGGGGGATAACGAATCCGGCAAGAGCACGCTGGCCGCCTTTATCCGCTACATGCTCTACGGCTTTGCCCCCGCCCGCGGCGCCGAGCTGGGCGAGAAAAAGAAGCGCATTGATTGGCAAAGCGGCCGTGCCGCCGGCAGCATGGTGGTGCGCGTGGGCGAGCGGCGCTACCGCATCGAGCGTATCACCACCGCCACCACCGGCGCCCGCGAGAGGGAGACCTACCGCGAGACCTCTGCCATCGTTGATTTGGAAACGAATACGCCGCTGCCGGCAGGCGAATGCCCCGGCGAGCGCTTTCTCGGCGTGCCGGAAGCCGTCTATCTACAGACCGCCTTCGTAGGGCAGATCGGCTCCTCGCGGCCGGATGGGGATAGCCTGCAGGCCGCTATTGAAAATCTGCTTTTCGCCGGGGACGAGCAGGTCAGCCTGCCCCGCGCCTTGGATAAATTAGAGGGGCTGCGCCGCAGCCTGCTGCACAAAAACGGCAAGGGGGGCGAGCTGTACGAGCTGCGCGAGCGCGAAGGGGCGCTTGCCGCCCGCCTGGCCACCGCGCAGGAGCAGAATGCCGCCCTGCTGGCTACCGAAAACGAGCTGCTTGCCACCAGGCGAGAGAGAGAGGAATGTGAAAAAAAGCTGCACGAGGCCAAGGAGGCCGAGGCGCTGACGCATAATATCCTGCTGGTGCTGGCCTATGACCGGCTGCACGCGGCTGAAGCCGTGCTGGCAGAGGCAGAGGCCGCCCTGATCCATATGGACGGGCTGCCCGCGCACCGCCTCTCAGAGCGGGATCTGACCGACCTGGCCGTTGCCCGCCGCGCAAGTGAGGAGGCCGACCGCCGGCTGGCCGAGGCCGCGCGTGAGCACGCCGCGCGTGCCGCCGCCCACGTGGATGAAGAGACCGCCGCCGCCCTGCAACGGGCAGAGGGCGAAGGGGGGCTTGACCTGCTTTCAGAACACACGGGTCTGCTTTCTCGCCGCTCGACGGCACTCTTGATCGCCGCCGCCGCCATGGGGGCATGCGGCCTTTTGCTGCTGATCTTATCCTTTGCCGCCCTTTCCGGGGCGTTCCTGCCCCTGCTTGGCGGTGGGCTTTTGCTGCTTGGCGGCCTGGCGCTTGCCCTGCTGGGGCTTGCTGCCCGGCGCGACGTGCTGGCCATCTGCCGTGCCTATGGGGCAGGGGGCTATGCCGCACTGCTTGCCCGCCTTACCACTCTGCGAACCGCCGCCCTGGCAGAGGGGGGCTACCGCGCGGCCGAAAAAGAGGCCGCCGCCCGCCTGCAAACGGCGCTGCTGGAGCACCGCCGCGCCATGGGGGAATTAGATACCGTGGTGCGCCGCTTTGACGTGCGCCTGCCGGAGGAAGAGCTCGACGCCTTTCTTGACCGGCTGGTGGAGAGCGTGCGTGCCATGCTGGATAAAAAGAAAGCCCGCGAGGGCGAGCGGGCAGAGGCCGCCGGCCTTGTCAGCGCCTTCCGCCAGCGCCTGCGCGGCACGAATGAGGCTGCCGCCCGCGCCGCCCTGCCGGCCGGCGAGCTGCCGGGTGAGGACGAGCTACAGCCCGAGGAATGGAAAAGACAGGTCGAATACCACACCGCCCACCGCCGCATCCTTGCCGAGCGGGAGCGAGAGCTGGAAAACAGCCTGCTTTCCGCCCGTAGCCGGGTCGAGGACCCCGCCATGCTGGAGGCTGCGCTCTGCGAGCTGCGCGAGAAGCTCGATGCCGAAAACGAGCGCCACGCCGCCTGCGTGCTGGCCTACGAGGCGCTGGCGGGCGCCGGGCAGCAGCTGCGCGAGGAGATTTCGCCCCGCCTGTCAGGCTTTGCCTGCCGCCTGATGGGCGAGATGACGAACGGCAAATACGAAAGTGTAGGGGTAGGCAGCGATCTTTCGCTTTCCGTGGGCACCGAGGGCGGTACCCGCCCGCCCGAATATCTCAGCGCCGGCACGCAGGAGCTGGTCTATCTTTCCCTGCGCATGGCGCTGCTTGACCTGCTGTACCGTGAAAAGCCGCCCGTCTGCTTTGACGAGAGCTTTGCCCACCAGGATGACGGGCGCCTGCGCCGCGCTATCTCCACGCTGGCCACGCTGGCAGCGGGGGGGCAGCAATGCCTGCTCTTTACCTGCCACACGCGGGAAAGCGAGGCGGTGCGAGAGCTGGTGCCGGGTGCCACCGTGATCTGCCTGCCGTAGGGTGACGAGGATCATCCGAACCCGATTTCAGGCGGCAAATTTCCGCCCGCGCTGCGTCAGCGGCCTTGGCAATATGTTTCCATTTTCATAATCCGCAAAAAAACTATTGCTTTTTTCGCGCGTCTGCATTATAATATTCTTAATAGAGACTTATATTTGTAGGAAATAGGGAGAAAGATGGGAAAACGGATCTTGATCGTTGGCGCCGCCAACATGGATTTTACAATGGAGCTGCGCGCCCTGCCCCCGGCAGGTGAGAGCGTGACCGAGGAAGGGCGCTATCGCTACACGGCCGGCGGT
>JAZQVK010000042.1:0-4022 GCA_045631765.1 Eubacteriales bacterium | reverse complement strand
ATGTAACCCGTTTGGGGGTTAACCGTAAATAAAACTAACGCCTGCGGCCATTGGCCGCAGGCGTGGCCTTTTGTTAAATAAGATTTTCCGGGTATTCCTTTACCGTGCGGATATGCGCAAAGGCCGCGCGCTCACCCTGCTCGGCCAGCAGGTGGAGCCAGGCCTCGAGCAGTTCGGCGGTGGTCTTATGCATCATATTGCGCGCATTGCCGCGCAGAAAATAGTTCAGCGGGTGCTGATCGGTATAGTTCTTCCCCTGGTAGATCTTGCTGGCCGCTACGCGGTCGCAAAACATCTCCTTCAAAAACCGAATGGGCATGGGCACCGGCTCATACCGCTTGGTAGCCGGGTTCACGTCGTTCCAGTACTCAAAATGGTGGCGGTTGCGCCCCTTGTGGTGCAACCAGGCGCGGGAATAGCCAAAGATCTCGCGCTCCTGCTCGTTGGGGCTTCTTGTCCCCTGGTAATATCGCGCGCCGGGCAAAAACTCGGTGGGGCTGTATTTGGAGAGGTCGTGAAACAGCCCCTGCCAGCCGATGCCGGCGCGGAAGCAATGCGCGATCACGCGGTGGCGGTGCCGCGTGATGGTGATAAAATGGCGGATGGGGTGTGCCATCTTATGCCGGGTCATCAACGAGCGTAACGCTCTTCATGATCTGCGGTACGACCGGCTTATCCGAAAAGCCCGTGCGAACGGAGGCGATCTCGTCTACCACCTCAATCCCCTCAACCACACGGCCAAAGGCGGCGTAGGCACCGTCTAAGTGCGGCGCGTCCTCATGCATGATGAAAAACTGCGAGGAGGCAGAGTTCGGGTCGCAGGCGCGTGCCATCGAGATCACGCCGCGGGTGTGGCGCAGGGGGTTCTTAACGCCGTTCTGGGCAAATTCACCCTTAATATTCTCATCGGCGCCGCCCATGCCGTTGCCAAGCGGGTCGCCCCCCTGGATCATAAAGCCGGCAATCACGCGGTGAAAGGTCAGGCCATTATAAAAGCCCTTCTTGACCAGCTTTTCAAAATTAGCCACCGTGAGCGGGGCTGCGGTAGGGTCAAGCTGCAGCTTGATCTGCTTGCCGTTTTCCATTTCGATAATAACCATGATTTTTTCCTCTTTTCTGTTTTTTTGTATGTTTCCCCGCCGGCTTGACTATATTGAAATAAAAAGCATCCTGCGGAGGAACATTGATGAAGCTATCTCAAATTCCCATTGAAAAGCTGGCGGCCTGGGTGCTGGTCACAGGGGGCACGCTGCTTGCCCTGCGCTTTCTGCTGGCACCGCTGGTGGTGACCGCCCTGCCCTTTCTGCTTGGCTGGGTGTTGGCCTATTTCGCGCGGCCGCTTGCCCTGCGTCTGCATCGGCATACCCGCCTTTCGGTGGGGATGTTAAGCGTGGTACTGGTATTTCTCTTTCTCGGCATTTGCGGTGCCGGGCTGTTTTTGGCGGCGCGCCGAGCGGTGCTTGAGCTGCTTGCCTTTGGCGAGCACTTCAGCGGCAACGAGGGCTGGCTTACCGACATGATGGCGGCGGCCGAAGCATGGTGGGCGGGGATGAAGGACCGCTTTCCCTTTCTTTCTGCCGTCGGCATCAGCCGGGATGAGACGCTTTCCGGCCTGCTGACAGACTGGCTCTCTACCGCCGGCACCCGCTTGGGCGAGGCCGCCCTGCGCGCGGCAGGCGCCTTAGCGGCCGCCCTGCCAAACGGTATGATCTTTTTGTTAGTCACGCTGGTGGCTGCCTTTTATTTCGCGCTTGACCTTGGCGGCATACACCGCGCCGTAAACGAACTGCTGCCGCAAGGGCTGCGCGACTCCGCCACCAAGCTGAAGGACGGTGCCTTCCAGACCATGACCGGCTATCTGCGTGCCTATCTGATCCTGCTGGGCATTACCTTTGCCCTGCTGCTTGTCGGCTTTTTGCTGCTGCGCGTGCCGTATGCGGTGCTGCTGGCGGCGCTGTTTTCGCTGCTGGATCTGTTGCCCATCATCGGGGTGGGAACGCTGCTGCTGCCATGGGGGATCTTTGCCTGTCTGACCGGCAACCTGCCCCTGGGCATTGGGCTTTTGGCGCTTTACGCGGTGATCGCGCTGCTGCGCCAGCTGTTAGAGCCGCGGCTGATCGGCAAGCAGCTGGGGCTGCACCCCCTGCTGGCGCTGCTGGCCACCTACGCGGGGCTGAAGCTGTTTGGCTTTTGGGGGCTGATGCTGCTGCCCGGTGCCTGCATGATCCTGCGGCACCTGTTTATTGCGAAAGACCCTGCAGCCAGGTGATCGAAAGGTGCATCCACTCGGCCACGTCGGCACGCTCGGCGCTCTTATCGCCGTGCGAGGTCTCGGCGGTAGCGAGGCATAGACCGTGGCCGCCGTTAGGAAAGACGTGAAGCGAGAAGGGGATCTTCTTCTCTGCCAGCTTCATAGCCATCAGCAAGGAATTTTCAACCGGCACGACCGGGTCTGATGCGGTGTGCCAAAGGAATACGGGCGGGCAATTCTCGGTCACGTTATCAACGGCGGCGTAGGCTGCTCTCTCCTCTGCTGTGGGGTCAGCCTTGCCGCAGGCATTTTGGAAGGTGCCGTTATGGCGAGAGGCACCGCTGCTGATAACAGAGTAGGAAAGGATCACGCCGTTCGGCTTGTTCTCGCCGTAGGCAACACCGGCAGCGGTGTAGATCTCCTCTCTCTGCCAGCAGGTGGCCAGCGCACCGGCCAAATGCCCACCAGCCGAAAAGCCGATGACGTACACGCGGTCTGGGTCTGTATTATCCTCGGCGGCACGGTCGCGGATCAGCTTCATGGCATAAGAAGCCTCGAGCAACGGGCGCGGAAATTTGGCGTTTTCCTTACAAGCGTAGCGCAGCACGTAGGCGTTAAAGCCGGCGTTCATATAGGAAAGCGCGATCGGCTCTGCCTCGCCATCGTAGCAAAATTCATACCCGCCGCCGGGCAGCACCAGCATAGCCGGGCGCGGCGCATGCGGGCAGACCTGCGACACGTGGTGGACATAGGGTGTGAGCGTGGTGCCGGGGAAATTCTCGTGTAAAGCAAAGCTACCTTGATTCATATTAATTTCCTCCTAAAAATAACGGCAGCCGCACCGCGACTGCCTGATGGCTCCGAAAAAAGCAAAAACTCCGCCCATGACCGGGTAGATCACGGATGGAGTTTATTCTTATGCTCGCTCGATCTTACCGGAGCGCAGGCAACGGGAGCAGACGTAAACCGTCTTAGGGCTACCATTTACGATCGCCTTTACGCGGCGGATGTTCGGCTTCCAGGTTCTGTTGGTCTTACGGTTGGAGTGAGATACGTTATGACCGAACACAACACCCTTGCCACAAAGGTCACATTTTGCCATGGGTTTGACACCTCCTGTTTGTCACGTTTTCAAGTACTATCCGAAAACGGATGAAAATTATTATCACAAATTGACAAACTGTATTATACCACACAAAATCTGAAATTGCAATAGTTTTTTGCATTATTTTTCTTTTTGTTTTTAATAATCTTCTTTTCTCTTGATTTTTTCACAGCTATCGGCTATAATGGTGATACCAAATAATAAGTGAGGTAGTTTTCTATGCATCCTGCAGTAGTAGCCGGCTGTATTGCCGCCATCGCCGTTGGCGTGGCCATCATCATGTATACCATTCTGCGCACGCCCAAGGCGCCCGCCAGCTTTGGCGATCGCCCCAGCATTGATTTGGGTGACGAGGTGCCTGACGAGCCGATCGAGGAAGAGGGCGAAAAAGCCCCTGCCGAGGAAGAGGCCGAGGCAGAAAAGGAAGAGGAGTAACACCTATGAAAAAGCTGCTTTGTCTGCTGCTGATGGCAGCGTTGCTGTTTACCCTGGTTGCCTGCGATACGGGCAACACCCCCGGCGGTACCGAGGTGCCCGGTGGCGAAGTGCCCGGTGGCGAGACCCCTGGTGACGAAACGCCCGGCGGCAATGACACCCCCGGCGGCGAGACCCCCGGCCCGGGCGAGGAAACCCCGCCTGAGAAAGAGCCCACCCCCACGCCTACCC
>JAZQVK010000041.1:0-6682 GCA_045631765.1 Eubacteriales bacterium | reverse complement strand
GCCTTAGGCGAGGTAGCGGGGGGCTGCGACGGGCTGATCGATGCCTTTTGCGCCTATCTGACCGATGGGCTATACCTCATTCCCACCCATACCTGGGCAAACGTGGATAAAGAAAACCCGGTATACGACGTGCGCACCACCATGCCCTGCATCGGTGCCCTGCCCTGCGTAGCGGCCTTCCGCGCGGACGGCGTGCGCTCGCTGCACCCGACCCATTCGATCACCGCCTTTGGCCGTGGGGCAGCAGACTTTGTGGCCGGCGAGGAAAAGGCCACCTCGCCCTGCACGCCGGGCGGCTGCTGGGCCAGATTGCCCGAGGTGGGCGCCAAGATCCTGCTGGTGGGCGTGGGGCTGAACCGCAACACCTTTATCCATGCCATTGACGAGATGCTGGATCTGCCCGATCGCTTAGAGCAGCCCATCCCTCTGACGGTGATCGACCATGAAGGAAAGGCGCACGCGCTCTCCTTCTGCAAGCACGGAAGCACCGGCTCAGAAAATTTTGGCGTTTATCGCGAGGCCTTAGAGGCTTGCGGCGTGTTGACCTACGGCAAGCTGGGGGAGGCAGACGTCATTTGCTGTGACGCGGCCAAATGCACCGCGGTGATCAAGCACCTGTGGCAGATGGCCGATTACGATCTGTGCAAGGAACCACGCGAGATCCCGCGCGCATATTATGAAAACCGATAAGTAACCATCGTGAAGATCGACGATTCGCTGCAAGGCATCTGATAACGAAAAAAGTACCCCGTGTGTTCTAACACACGGGGTTTGCTTTATCGTTCAACAGGCGGATGGTTGTCAGAGAAGGTCTGCAGGGCAGCAAGAAACGCATCTGCTTCCTCCCGCGTGTGAAAAACAACGGTCTGCTTTTTCGGGTTCGCCTTTAGCAGCGCAAGGATCCTTGGCCGGCTCTCCCCCGGGAAGGCACGCACGAAGGAAAGAAATTCCTCGTCTGCCTCTGTCTCTACCCACGGCATGTCCGGCCGGGGCTTGCCGCGCCGCTCCTCAATGCCGGATAGGCACACCTCTACCGGGTAATCAAGAAAGAACACGGTATCGGCTGCCGCCAGGCGCGCTTCCATCGTGCGCAGGTAATTGCCGTCTATGATCCAGCGCTCGCCGGCAAGCGCCGCTGCCAGCGCCCGGTCAAACTCCTCTTGCGAAACGGTGGTCTTATCGGCGCGCCAGTACAGCCTATCGAGGTAGACCAGCGGCAGGCCGGTGAGCGCCTGTAGGCGGCGTGCAAAGTGGCTCTTGCCGCTGCCGGGGCAGCCGACCACAATGGCGCGCTTCATGCGGCGCAGAGTGCGCTTTGCCTGCCGCGCCACCAGTATGCGCGAAGCGGCCGCCCGGACCAGGTGGTATTCCTTTTCCAGCACCGCCAGGGTCGCCTTATCGTGCGGGAACAGCAGGCGCAGGAGAAAGATGGAAATGGGCACGGTAACGAGCTTTTCAGGCGTAAAGGGGAGCCAAAGAAAGGCCGCGTAGGCACCGCCGATCGCCGCCATCCAGGGAATGCCCAGGGTCGCGCCAAGAATGATGAACAGATAGCACCAGCCGTTGGTGATCATCCACGCGATACCAAAGCACAGCAAGAGACGGGGATTCAGAAAAAAGGCCAGCACGCGCCGCACAATGGCCCAAAGCCGTAAAACAAGGCGTTTCATAGATAAGCTCCCCCCTCTCGCCCTTCAAATAAGAACCATTACCAAACAATAGGCACACCATCTTCATAGTGCCACCAATGCCCGGCAGCACCTGGTGCCTGCTCCGTATAAGAATACCAAGTGCTTTTTTTCGTTAGCTGATCATTAGAAATAGCAAAGCTGCAGCGTTTCATGGGATCCCCTTCGCCGCTGTAATATACCGTATACAGTTCGTTACAGTGGTAAAACGCGCCCTCGGCAAAGGATACGCCGGCAGGCACCACGATCCACTTGATGGCATAGCAGCGGTGAAACGCCCTGCTTCCCACCCGCTGCACGCTGCTGGGCAAAATTACCCAAGGGATGGCCGCGCAGCTGCTAAAGGCCTCGTCACCGATCTCGACGATCCCCTCTGCCAGGGTCAGCTCAGCCAGTGCCATGCAGCCGGCAAAGCACCGATCGCCAATGCGCTCAACAGCTGGTATATGCAGCTTGGTGATCAACACGCATCCCTCAAAGGCTGAGTCACCCAGCTTTCGCAATGCCGAAGGCAGCTCAACATCGCCCATCTTCTCACACAGATAAAAGGCGCGGTCACCAATTTCGGTAATCGTATTAGGCAGGGTTAGTGTGTGTAGGCTGCCACATCCCTCAAACGTGGAGGGTGCAATGATCGAAACGCCCTGCGGAATATGCGCCTGCTCTAACCGCTCGCAACCATAAAAGGCCTGCTGCCCCAGCGTAGAAAGCGTGCGCGGCCATATGACCGTTTGCAGCGCCTTGTTTTCGAAAAAGGCTTGACTACCGATCTCCTCCATCGTGTCGGGAAGTCGCACGCTCCTTAGGGCGGAGCACTTGTAAAAGGCGCCTATTCCCAGGGAAAGCACGCCATTCTCCAGCACGGCGCTTTCTAACTGTGTACATCCAACAAAGGCCCATTCGCCTATCTGCTGCACATGGCCGGGAACGGTTACCGTCTTAAGTGCCGTGCAGCCGGAAAACATATGATCGCTGATCTTGTTTAATCCCTCTCCGAAAGAAATCTCACGCAGAGATGTGCAACCGGCAAATTCATAGGAGGAAAGCAGGGTCACATCCTTGCCCAATGTAGCCTTCTCCAAGGAGGTGCAGCCGGCAAAGATATGGTTTTCCATACGAACGCCGTCCGGCACCGCAATGCTGCTGAGGCTTATGCAGCCGGCAAAGGCATAGCTCTCCATGAACTCCAGCTCAGGCCCCAGCACGACCTCCTCGAGGCTCGTGCAATTCGCAAAAGCATCTTGACCAAGTGATCGCACACCTCTCAGCTCTACACGGCGCAGGCTTTGGCAGTTGTTCCAGGCACCATCCGGCATATCGAAGTAATAGCGCGACAGGGTGAGCTCCTCGACCAATTCACCCTGGCAATATAGTGTATAAGGCCGGTAGTGAAAGCCCCGATATTGCTGCTCCATCCAGGAGATCGCATCTCCGGCAAAATAGATATCTACAACGGACTGAGAAGCATCAAAGATGTTAAAGGTCTGAGCCTCCTCGTCTAGTTCCGGCACGATCAAGGACTGTAGACCGGTGCAGCCCAAAAGAGAGCCGAGTCCAAAATCCTGTATGCTGCTACTAAATTCCAAATATTTAATATTCTTACAGCCATACAGCCCCTCAGGGGCGATGCGCTCACAATCCAAGACCACGCGCTCAATGCTCGGCTCGGAAAGAATGCTCTTTCCTTTGGCGTGGAAGAACGAGGAGCGATAAATGACCTCACGCAGGCTTGTACAGCCCTTAAAGATCTCCACGCCCATGTCCGTTATCGAGGCGGGAATGGTAAAGCTTTCAAGAGAGGTGCACCCCTCAAAGGCACGATAGCCAATGCGCGTGACCGTTTCCGGCAACACGATACGCTGTACCTTTTGCTGGCCGCTAAAGGCTCGGTTGGCAATTTCTACTACGATATATCCGTTTATTCGTTTGGGAACCGCTATCTCACTATCCTTGCAGCTGCCTATATCCACGATCCGACAGGTGCCGGGCTGACCCGGAATTGGCTCATAAGCCAAGCCCAGCGAGCCGGATGCCGGTAAGGTCTTTAGCCGCGCGCCCACGGTCCCGCACAAACGGCATTGCTTCTCCTCATACCCATCCTCCCACACGGTGGCCGGAACTCTTACAATGATATAATCATGTGAAAGAGGCATTGCCTCTTCCCATGTTTCTCCGCATGTACTACAATGATATTGATGAAGCCCCTCTTGCGTGCAGTTTGCTTGGCGTATAATGACCTCGTCTGTCTTTTGATGCCCCAGCGGATCGTGATGGTCGATTCTTTCCCACCCGCACACGGTGCAGGTGCGCTTGGTCATACCAGGCTCCTGGCAGGTAACCTCTTGCAGGCTCACCCCCTCGTCCAGCGTATGCTCGATCAGCGGGATCTCGGCCCGCAGCGTTTTTCCACATAGTTCGCATGCCCGTTCCATCTGCCCGGGGGTGTGACAGG
This sequence comes from Eubacteriales bacterium, assembly GCA_045631765.1. Lineage (GTDB taxonomy): Bacteria > Bacillota > Clostridia > Oscillospirales > CAG-272 > UBA1740. The sequence goes on along the minus strand of JAZQVK010000041.1, from coordinate 2,542 downwards.
TGGTAGCAAGCGTGGTTTCCCATTTGCCCCATACGTGCGAGCAGGGCTCTGCACAGCCGGAAAACGCCAGGAAAAACAAGAGACATACCATTGCAGGCAAAACACAAATACGAATACATTTCATTCTTACTACCTCCTTTATCCATGATACACAGCTTTTTTCATACCGGGGTTACGGGGCAGGCCCCTGTTTTTATTATAGCATAGATGGCAATAGGCTGTAAAGAGGCTTTTTTTACCTGTTTTAAGAAAGCCGCTTGCTTTTTTTCGGGGGGTGTGCTATACTGAAGCCAAAGCCCGCACGGGCAAAATTTTTAACAAGACTAAAGGAGAATTGCCATGAAGACCTACCTGCTACCCAAGGAGGGGCAATTTTACAAGGCGAACCTGCACATGCACACCACCATCTCAGACGGGCAAATGACCCCGGCCGAGGTCAAGGAGGAATATATGAAGCGCGGCTACTCGATCGTGGCTTTTACCGACCACGAGGCACTGGTACCGCACGAGGATCTGACAGACGAGCATTTCGTAGCCATCACCTCTTACGAGATCGCCACCAACAAGGGGGCAACGCCCGGCGGCTTTCCCTTTGAGCAGACCTACCACATCAACCTGTACGCCAAGGACCCTAAAAAGAATATTTCCCCCGTCTTTACCATGTCTCGCCTTTGGCCGGCACACGCAGGCAATTACATGAGCGACGAGGCCAAGGCTATAGAGTGGCCGCGCGAATATGCGGTAGAATCTCTCAACGCGCTGATCGCCCGCGCGAATGAAGACGGCTTTTTGGTCTCCTACAACCACCCGAATTGGTCGCTGCAAAATTATGCTGACTACGCCGGGCTACAGGGCGTTTGGGGCGTGGAATACTACAACACCGGCTGCGTTCGCGCCGGCTACCCGGATACCATGCAGCCCATCGACGACCTCTTGCACCTGGGCAAGCGGGTATTCCCCCTGGCGGCAGACGATGCGCACGCCGGCAAGGATACTTTGCACGATTGCTTTGGCGGCTTTGTGATGGTCAAAACAGGCGGGCTGGAATACGGCAAGGTGATGGATGCCTTGGAAAAGGGCAGCTTCTACGCCTCAAGCGGCCCCGAGATCAAGGAGCTGTATTTAGAGGACGGCATTCTGCACGTTACCACCTCGCCGGCTGCCAAGGTAGAGGTGATCACCGAGCGGCGCACCCGCTGGTGCCGCCGCGGCGAGGATCTGACAGATCTGACCTTTGACCTGAGCGGGTACCTGCGCACCTCCCGCGAGGTTAAGGAAAAGCGCTGCATGCCCTACTTCCGCATCACGGTAACCGATGCCCGGGGCGAGACGGCACAATCCTGCCCCTACACAGAGGAGACCTGGGGCGAGTAAAGCGGAGCAACCGGCTATATAAATGAAAAAACTACGAGAACGCTTTGATGCTTCTCGTAGTTTTTTGTATACACGCTTTAATTCCGTTTATACTGATCTATTTCAAGCAAAATACGGTAAATAGATTCCTGCTCCTCTTTTGTCTTTGCCAAAAGGAATTCATAACAGGCAAGTGGAATATTATTTGCTTCTTCTTGCACGTCAAGCTTCTCAAACAGCCTTGATAGCGGAACATGCAAAGCCGCCGTTATCTTTTCGATGCTTTCGATCGTAGCGTTTTTCTCGCCGCGTTCAATTTGCCCAATATAGGTGGGATGACAGCCAGCAAGCTCTGCAAGCTTTTCTTGGCTCAAACCCATACCCGTTCTGTAATTTCTAATTCGCTGCCCCAAGATCTTTGCAAGATTGACCATCATGATCCCCTCCTTACGCTTACTATAAATAAGTCTATAAATATCCAAACAAAATTTCTACAGACCATTGATATTGTTTGTGGGAGGTGATATACTATAAGTATATTTTTGCAAAAAAGAATGCTTATAGTACGAGGGGCGCTGTGAAGATTTTAACTGTTTCGTTATTTGGCCATAGAGAAATTGATGATTTGCGACAGTTAAATGAGCAGATTACTCCACTGATAAGGGATATCCTTCAAGCAGATGCCTATGTTGTTTTTCTGATAGGACGAAATGGCGAGTTTGACGAACATGTCGCATCCGTCATCAAAGTTGTTCAAAAAGAAGTTGGAACAGAAAACAGCGAAATCGCCTTGGTTCTTCCGTACACCGTAGCAGATCTTATTTACTACGAGGCATATTACGATAGCATTATTATTCCTGAGGCAGTTCACCACGCACATCCGAAATCTGCCATCACACGAAAAAATCGATGGATGATAGAGCAATCTGATCTGGTGATCACTTACACGGAACGAGACGAGGGCGGCGCCTATACCGCCATGAAATACGCAAAAAAGCTAAACAAAAAGACGATCAGACTTGTGGGCACCTACCGTAAAGCAGTTTTTTATCAAAGCAGAAAAGGGACGAGATTTTCTCGCCCCTTTTTCACACGATCTTGCTTGCAAGGTATAGTGTGTTATACGATATTTTGTTTTCGGAAGGAATATAAGTGATGTTTTTGCTTACGCAAAAGTGATGTTACTCAC
>JAZQVK010000040.1:0-8631 GCA_045631765.1 Eubacteriales bacterium | reverse complement strand
AGTAATGCTCCTAAGATTGAGAATTCTTTGTTTTTAGGCGTCGCCTGGACTCCTAAGATTTTGAGTTCTTGACTCTTAGGCGTCGCCTGCACTCAAGGACCGCAAAAAAGGCGCCGCCCTAAGAATCATTTCTAAGTGCGGCAGTTCCGCTTCTGTCGACCGGTCAGCTGAACTTCGGCAGATAATCGCCATGCGCCGCGATGAGCTCGTCCACCATCTTTTTGATGGTGTCGATGTCGAGCTCGCTCCCGGTGTGAGGATCCATCATGGCAGCCTGGTAGACCTTCTGACGGTCACCGGTCACGGCAGCCTCGATCGCCAGCATCTGCGGATAGATGTTGCTGGCGTTCATCGCGGCCAGCTGCAGCGGCAGATCACCGATGTAGGTCGGGTGGATACCGGCGCGGTCAACGAGGCAAGGTACCTCTACGCAGGCCTCATCCGGCAGATTAGAGATCAGACCGTGGTTGATCACGTTACCACCGATGCGGTAAGGCGTGTTGGTCATAATAGCCTCCATGATGTGGGAAGCATACTCTCTCGAGCGGGTGTGCTCTACCTTACCGCCGGCAAGGATCTCTTCCTTCTGCTTTTCCCAAGCGGCGATCTGGTTCACGCAGCGGCGCGGATACTCATCCAGCGGGATGTTGAACTTCTCAATCAGGTCATCGCGGTTGGGCTTGATGTAGAAGGCATTGTATTCCGAGTTATGCTCGCTCGACTCGGTGCAGTAGTAGCCCAGCTTGTCAATATAGTCATAGCGCACCATATCACCATGCTTTTCGCTTGCGTTCTTTTCCTTGGCGCGACGGCGGATCTCGGGATACAGATCATTGCCATCCTTATCGCGGATATCAAGCAGCCATGCCATATGGTTGATACCGGCGATGGTCTCGTAGCGACCCTCCAGCTTATCCTCCATGCCAAGCGCCTTCATAATGCCCTCAGAGCAGACCTGTACGCTGTGGCAAAGACCGACGGTCTTGACCTTGGTGTATCTCTGCATAAAGCCGCTGATCATAGCCATGGGGTTGGTGTAGTTGAGGAACCAAGCATCCGGGCAGACCTCCTCCATATCGGCGGCAAAGCCCTTCAGCACCTGGATGGTACGCAGCGCACGCATGATACCGCCGATACCCAGCGTATCACCGATGGTCTGACGCAGACCGTACTTCTTCGGGATCTCAAAGTCAATGATGGTGCAGGGGTCATAAAGACCTACCTGAATAGCATCCACTACGAAATCTGCCCCACGCAGCGCATCCTTGCGGTTCTCTACGCCCAGGTACTTCTTTACCGTAGCACGGCCCTCATTTACGTTTTTGTTCATGGCCTCGATAAGGATGTAAGACTCCTCCAGGCGCTCCCCGTCAATGTCATAAAGTGCAATCTCCACATCGTGGAAGCAATCGCAAAGCATGGTGTCACCCAGCACGTTTTTTGCAAATACGGTGCTACCTGCACCCATAAACGTTACTTTCATAGCTTTCTCCTTCTTTTTAGGGCGAATTCTGCTTCGCTCCTTTTGCTGCTATTATAACAGATTCTTTTTGAATTTTCTATTGCAAAAAGTACCTGATACATGTTATAATGTAACTATATGGGAGGCAATCAAATGGAGCAGAAGCAGGATTTTATTTTGGTTGACCGCGGGCTTCACGATCTGAACCCGCTGACAATGGGTGCCGAGGTGTGCAGGCCCGGCTATCGCTTTGGCCCGACGGTACGCCCCTACTACCTATTACACTACGTGCTGTCAGGCAAGGGGCACCTTTTCATCAAGGGCAAGGAATACACCGTTGAGGCAGGCGGCTATTTTCTCATTTGCCCCGGCGAGGCCGCTACCTACGAGGCGGATCGCGAGAACCCGTGGCACTACTTTTGGATCCATTTCACCGGCAACCTGGCTACACGGTTAAATGCCCTTCCCTCGCCCATCGGCTCGCTTTCCCGCGCCACGATGCAGGAGCTGTACCAGGCGGCGAGGACCGGCTTCCCGGGTTGGGAGGGGGCGCGGGAGGAATACGTGACCTCGGTCTTGCACCGCATCGTAGCCGAGATGCTGGTCAGTCGCCCCAGCCACGCGCACTACGCAAGGCGGGCGCAGACCTACATCCGCACCATGTATATGCAGGACATTTCGGTAGAGAGCATTGCCACCAGCCTATCGCTGAATCGCCGCTATCTTTCCCGCCTGTTCAAGGCGCGCTACGGCGTTACCATGCAGGAATACCTGGTAACGGTGCGGCTGGAGGCAGCGGCAAAGCTGCTCTCCGATGGGTATTCGGTAGCAGAAAGCGCCCAGCTGTGCGGCTACCGCGACCAGTTTAATTTTTCAAAAATGTTTCACCGCCACTATGGCGTATCACCGCGTGATTTCACATCTAAAAAAGGAGAAAGACCATGAATATATCCGTGCTTGGCTGTGGCCGCTGGGGCTCGTTTATTACCTGGTACCTCGCCACACAGCATTTTTCTGTCACAGAATGGGGGCGCCCCGGCAGTCGCGCTCTGTCCACACTGATCAAGACGCATGAAAACGAATACGTCCGCTTGCCAAACGAGGTACACCTGACCGACGATCTCCAAGAAGCCATCGACACCGCCGACGTGATCATGATATCCATTCAATCGCAGGGATTGCGCCAGCTGGCCGGGCAGATGGCGGCGCTTGGTGCGCAGAAAAAGCCGGTCGTGCTGTGTATGAAGGGGTTAGAGGAGGATACCGGCCTGCGCCTAAGCGAGGTCATGCAGGCCTGCGGCTATGACCGTGACCGGCTGGCCGTATGGGTAGGCCCCGGCCACATTCAGGAATTTACTGCCGGGCATCCGAATTGCATGGTCATTGATGGCTACAATCCTGCGCTGGTGCGTGAACTGGTTGACCGGCTGAAAAGCAATCTGATCCGCTTTTATTACGGTGATGATCTGATCGGCAGCGAGGTCGGCGCGGCCGCCAAAAACGTGATGGGCATCGTAGCCGGCGTGCTGGATGGCGGCGGCATGTCCTCGCTCAAGGGGCCGCTGATGGCACGCGGTGCGCGCGAGGTCTCTCGCCTGATCGCCGCCATGGGTGGCAACGAGCTTTCTGCCTACGGCCTCTGCCATCTTGGCGACTACGAGACTACGCTGTTCTCTCCCTATTCCAACAACCGCCGCTATGGCGAGACGCTCGCCAAGGGCGAGCGCTTTGACAAGCTGGCCGAGGGCGTGTATACCGCCCGCGCCATGAAGCTGCTTGGCGAGCGATACGGCGTAGACTTGCCCATCACCAACGCCGCCTATCGCGTGCTATACGAAAACCACGACCCTTTCCGCGAGCTGAGCGGCCTGTTTGAGAGAAAGACCGTCAATGAATTTTGGAAATAAAAAGCAGAACGACCGTCAAAGCCTTGACGGTCGTTCTGTTTCCATTTATACGTTAAAGCGGAAGAGCACCACGTCACCATCCTGCATGACGTATTCCTTGCCCTCCGAGCGGAGCAGGCCCTTCTCCTTCACGGCAACCATGCTGCCCTCACGCGCCAGATCCTCAAACGAGACAACCTCTGCGCGGATGAAGCCACGCTCAAAATCCGAGTGGATCTTGCCGGCAGCCTGCGGTGCGCGGGTGCCCTTGGTAATCGTCCAGGCGCGTACCTCCTGCGGGCCGGCGGTGAGGTAGCTGATCAAGCCCAGCAGCGCGTAGCCCGCGCGGATCAGCTTGTCAAGACCGCTTTCCTCGATGCCGAGATCGGCCAAAAATTCCTTTTTCTCCTCGCCCTCCATATCCGAAAGCTCGGCCTCTACCTGGGCGCAAACGGCAATAATGCCGGAGCGCTCGCTTTCGGCGTGTGCCTTCAGGGCGGCAAAGCCGGCATTGCCTGAAAGATCGCCGGCGATATCGTTCTCGTCTACGTTACCAACGTAGATCACGGGCTTGAGCGTAAGCAGACGTGCCTCGGCCACCAGCGCCATCTCGTCAGCATCCAGCTCCAGCGTTCTGGCACAAAGACCCTCCTCCAGCGTCTTGTAGATCTTTTCAAAGACCTCTACCTCGGCCACCAGCGACTTATCGTTGCGCGCCAGCTTGCGGATACGGTCAAGGCGGCGCTCGACCACCTCCATATCGGCAAAGATCAGCTCCAGGTTGATGGTCTCTACGTCGCGCAGCGGGTCTACCTTGCCGTCTACGTGAATGATATCGTCATTCTCAAAGCAGCGAACAACGTGCACGATGGCATCCACCTCGCGAATGTTGCCAAGGAACTTGTTGCCAAGGCCCTCGCCCTTTGAGGCGCCCTTTACCAGACCGGCAATATCCACAAATTCCATCACCGCGGGGGTATATTTTTCAGGGTTGTACATCTCTGCCTGCACATCCAAACGCTTGTCCGGCACCGGCACGATGCCCACGTTCGGGTCAATGGTGCAGAACGGATAATTGGCCGAAGCCGCCCCCGCGTTTGTCAATGCATTAAACAACGTACTCTTGCCCACGTTCGGCAAGCCAACGATACCAAGCTTCATATATATGGTCACTCCTTCACTTTTCAGATCTTGAACAGATGCTTAACAGGTATATTATAGCGCATCCGCGCCTTTTTTGCAATAGCAACTGCCATTTTTATATTCTTTTTGTCCCCGCGCGTTCTGACAAAATCAGCCGCGCCACCAGGCGCGCCTGAAGCAATGGCGCAGCATTCACCAAATTTTTTAACTTTCTTAAAATCAAAACAAATAAAATTAAAAAGACCTTGCCAAGCAAATGAAAGTATGTTATACTATAAACAAACTCCCATCTAAAAATATAATATTACCATTGTAAATACACATTCAAGGAGAAATCGCACATGAAAAAAATTGCTGCTATCTTTCTATTCCTTTGTTTGGTGTTCACACCACTTGCCAGCTGCACGTCCCCGAAAGCAGACGTATGGGACGGGACAGTTGCAGAAGCCTTTGCCGGTGGCGAAGGAACAGAAGCCTCCCCCTTTACGATCGCAAAAGCCTCCCAGCTCGCTTTTCTTGCCGCGGAGATCAATGCGGGCAAGGATTATGCCGGAAAACATTTTTCCCTGACCCGCGATCTGGATCTCGCTATGCTGGATTGGACGCCTATTGGAAACGATACGCATTCCTTCAACGGGTCTTTTGACGGCAATGGGCATACAGTCACCAATCTGAAGATAACAAACGGCGCCCAAATTACAGCATCAACCACCGTCAAAGAGAATGCACAGAACTCAATAGGGCTGTTTGGCAGCTGCTACAACGCTACCATCCAAAATTTATCCATCGACAAAGTGGAGATCACCATGCCCATACCACATACCGTTAGAGCCGGCGCATTGGTTGGAAGCGCGCAAGCCGACGCACACACCAAAATTTCCGGTATAACCGTATCCAACGTAACCATTGCGACCCATAAGGAGCCGGATACGCTCCCCGCCTTTTTGTATATCGGCGGCATCATTGGCTACGCAAACGGTACCAAGGAAGCGACATACACGTTGTCTCGACTGCAGGCCGATGCGCAGATCTCCGTGAAAAACGGACACGCAGGCGATAATTACATCGGAGGGCTGGTTGGCAGGCTGTATATCAGAAATCAGGGTGATGTGACCGATTGCGCATCTTACCTATCCGTAGAGGTAGACACCGAGAATTGCTATTCAACAAGGCATTATTTCGGGGCATTTGGAGTTTTGGGAAGTGTATATTTCAACAACACGATCTCTGTCTCCAACCTGTACTCGCGGGTAACCGTCAACAAAATACACGACTCTTTCCATGGTTATTCCGCATACACCGCTAACGCCATTGCCGGAGTACTGGATACCGGCTTCCGCGAAAACGGCGGCTACCAATTCAAAAACTTGTACGGTTGTGTTGAGCAAATCGACGAGGCAACAGGGCAAAAAGCAACCGCTATGCAGCTATACGAAATCCCGCAGGACTATCCGGGATATACCGAAACAAGCTGTCAAGGCTGTGAATCATTGCCGGAAGGGCACGGATTTGATGAAAGCATTTGGGATCTAAAAGCCTTATTTAACCCCAAGTTGAAATAAAACGTGACACACAGGCTTTCCATTTTGAAAGCCTGTGTGCTTTTTATAATTTAGTTTTGATGAACTTGATTGATAATAGCACAAATGCCCGCCCGCTTCACAAAACCGCGCCGGCGCGGCGGAAACAATGGTGCAGCATTCGCCAAAATCTTTTAACTTTCTTAAAATCAAAATAAATAAAACCAAAAAGAACTTGCCAAGCAAATGAAAGTATGTTATACTATAAGCAAACTCCCATCTAAAAATATAATATTACCATTGTAAATACACATTCAAGGAGAAATCGCACATGAAAAAAACAGTTCTTTTGCTTTTAACACTCATTATCGCGCTTTCCATGCTGACTGCCTGTCGCGGAAATACAATTCCCCCGCAGGGAGCACCTAACACAAACGAAAATCCCCCTTCTACTGACCCCAATCAAACGCCAACGGAAGCCCCCGCAACGGATTTTGAATATGAAAAATCCTCGAGCGGTGAAGAAATCTACATTACAAAATATATAGGCACAGCAGAGCATGTTGTTATCCCCACAAAAATTGAAGGTTTGCCAGTCGTTTCCTTGAAGAGCATCATAAACCAAGATAACATACGCGAAGGGGTGTTCGAAAATAGCAAGATCAAAACAATAACTCTCCATACAGGCATTAGGGGTATTGGATATATAGTTTTCAAAAATTGCGATGCCTTGAGCAATGTCATTATCCCTTCTGATTCCACACTAAAACTCATTGCCGACGGTGCCTTTATGAACTGCACAGCAATTGAATCACTCGATCTTTCGTCTATACAATCATTAAAAACATTGGGTGTCTCTGCTTTTGAAGGATGCACACGCCTGAGAGAAATCAAGCTACCTGATCATCTTACCACCATTGAAAAGCGCGCGTTTTACGGTTGCTCCTCGCTTTCAGAAATCTACTTGCCGAAGGGGCTTGAAGATCTTGGCGATGCTGCTTTTGCGAAATGTACATCATTGAAGATTGTTTCCATTCCCGCCAAGGTAAAAATGATGGCTATGCAGGAGCCTATGTTTTATGAAAACCCTGCACTTGAGAAGATCATCTTTGAAGAAGGGCGTGAGAGCATGGAGGGATACGCTTTCTTTGACATCACCTCGGGACCTGAAATCGTTATTCCCAAAAGCGTTACAAAATTCTCTGCTTGGGTGCTCTTCATTCACGGAGATGCCAAACTGTTCTTTGAGGGCGATTGCCCCGAATTGATAGCAGGGCAAGAGAAATTAACCGGTACTACCACCATTTACTATCACCCCGGTACAAATGAATGGGATTCGTGTGTATGGAAAGATGATTACCCGTTAAAACCCATTGATTAAGATTTAAGTAAACCGGTACATTTTCAATAATTTTGAAAATGTACCGGCGTTTTTATTAGATTGTAGCCAACGAACACCATCAAATGCATTCAACACAAAATATGCTGTCAATAATACTCTGTCTTTTTCTGCCTGCGTTTTTGCATAAAATGGGAGCTCAACAAAAACACAAGAGCAATCGCATATAAAAACGAAACACCATAAAGGACAACCATATTTTCTACGATCCTGTTTCCTAAAACAAATTCTATATAATACACGCTTATGATGTACACAATATAATCCAAAACAGACACAACCATAAACATTATATACTTTTGAGAATATGCTCTAACTAACGCAATAGCCCATAAAGCATGAACCGACAACAGCCAACCACCGGCTACAAAAAGCAATGGGAATGAAAAATATAGTCCTGTTGATTCAACAATGGTAGACAGACAACCTATAAACGAAAACCATATAGTAGTAAGCATATATAGCCATCGAAAAACATTAAATGCATTCAACACAAAATATGCTGTCAATAATGCCCTATATTTCCTTATTCGATTGTTCTCCATTCAACTCTCCCCATTTTCGATTGGCACGAAAGAGCATTGCAATCTAACCTACAATGTTTTTATTTTGAAAAATCGTAGAATGAGAAATATTCTTTCAAAAACGGTTCTATATCACCATCTACAAGCATCTGTAGAATTTCTTGATCGCGATTGCTCAACGGGCTACTGATGTAAAATCCCATAAAAACCAGTGTGTTTTTTTCATCATTGTACGCCAATAAAGTATGATGCAGTGGAAACTCCCATACTATCACCGTATAAAAAGTATAATCATTGTATGTAAAGGTGTGCAAATCGCTCGACATTTCAAAATGATCGATTACAAATTGCTTTGCTTCCTCATATATGGCATCTGTATACACTAAATAGATAAGAGAACTTTCCTGTATAGCGAATGGGAGAAATTGATACGAAGAGAAATAATAGTCACCCTCTATATATTCATACGTTTCTTGAACTGTCTTTCCTAAACGCAAAGAACCGCCACATATACCGAACATGCTATCATTAACATTAAAGTTAGAAAAACCCGGTTTTTCAACAACTCTTCCGCCACAACCTCCGCTACAAAAAATTGCAATCGACAGACAAATCAGTAAACAAACCGTTTTCTTCATAACATTCTCCCTACATTCCAAGAATTCCCATTAGTGTCGTCAACACATCTAAAATCTGC
>JAZQVK010000039.1:0-15963 GCA_045631765.1 Eubacteriales bacterium | reverse complement strand
CCCTAAAACACTTTTGCGGAATCTGTCGTTAATTAACAACAGACCCCGCAAATGCTTGAACTATATTTCTGCTCAGGATTCTTGGAACTTAGAATTGCAAAATCTTTCTTAAAAGTGTTGCACTTCTATTGACAATTCACTTTAATAAGAGAACACCGTGCCACCGGCACGTCATTCACTACCGGCTCGTTCTCGCCCTGCCGCCTCCACCATCAAAAAAACGTAGAGAGTCACCCCATTAGGGTGACTCTCTACGTTTGGTGGAGACAGTAGGGCTCGAACCTACGACCTCTCGGATGTGAACCGAACGCTCTGACCAACTGAGCTATGCCTCCATTGCAAGATGCATTATAGCACAACTTGGCGGGTTTGTCAATGAGAAAACTAAAAAAATACCGTTGACAAACCGCATTTTTTTGGCTATAATAATAATGCAACAGAATTATGGGGATGCAATGGTTTCGACAGGGATTCTGAGGCATGATAAGCGTGGCGGGCTGGCTAATCCCGTATAATGGCCAAAACTAAATTTAAACGACAACAATAGAGTTGCTCTGGCTGCCTAACCTACTGCCCCGATAAGGGGTAGCCGGTTGGCAGTGCCGCGGCTATACGTGCCGCCCGTTCCCCTTGGGAAGACTGCGCCCCAAGGCTGAGCGTCAATTTAGCAGTGAACTTGCATCGGCCCTTCGCCCTTGAGCCGGTCAAGCACAAAAGGGCTACCAAACCGGGGAGCCTGCCTATCGGCGCCCGGGTGCGGAAAATCTAAATGACAGGCTGCCCACGGAGAAGGTTATGTCAAGGGGTTTTTGGACACGGGTTCGACTCCCGTCATCTCCACCAAACGCCGGAAACCGCTATATATAGTAGTTTCCGGCCTTTTTGTTTTACAAAATATAGATTTTAGGAACAAATTAGGTGCATTTTTGCATTTATAAAGTAGGCAAAAAAACAATCGCTTTTTGCCATTAAACGTAGCCCCCCTGAAGTCTTGACAAATCCTGTCTTTCATGCTTTTGATTGATTCAAAAAGAACGGCCAAGGGACACCGATCTGCTGTATGGTAGGTGTCCCTTGGCATTTTGTTGATTGGTTTGGATGCGAGGATGAATTGTAGTAAAATCAAAATCTAATCTTGGAGGATACTACAATGAAAACAAACTTTGAATCCCTTTATGAAACTCTCGGTGTAACAGGCTTTGTTATGTATTGATCCCAACGAAGCATAACAAACTTGGGAAGGCTTTTGTCAGCAGAAAGCCAGACCTGCAACCCATCCCCTACAGCTTCTATTCTCACCTTGGCATCGATATTCTCTCTGCCTTCGCATAAAATGGTAATATCCCTGTCATTTGGTTTTTTAGAAATATCGATTATTCTATTGTCTCCTTGATCCCCACATCGTTTTTCTTGATGTCATAACGAATAACGCCAATCACGCCGGAAATGACGGTTAGTACTTCATTGGCCATGCCGCTATAAGAAAGACAAGTAACATCATAGGTCAGCATACACGCAGAAATGATAAAGCATAAAAAGCGCGATGTCTTGGGATCAGACCTTGCAAAACTCAACACCGATATGACCGAAGCACAGGCGGGCAGAATACTCCATATGCTTTTCCAAGTCATAGCGGCAGAAATGATACTGATACATATAAAGATCGGAACCCATATTTTTTTGGATGCCCATTTCTTGTCCGTATGCATAAAAACGAATTCCCTGCCGCAACCAATCAGACCAACCGCCGCGCCTGAAAATGCACCGAGAAAGCCATAGTGCAAAAACCACATGATGTCGGAAAGGAATTTGAAAAGCAAGAGTTTTTTGCGTGTGCGTTGCTGATAAATAGCAACATTCAGGGCAATCCCAGCAAGGCCGATTGCCTGACCTATCCACCAAAGAAGATTCACAGCACAATACCTCTGACATTCAGCTTTGCAATATCCACTTTTTCCGGGCTTGATCTGGGAAGGCCGGCAAAGGCAAGAACCATCCTTTCATTTGACCACAAATCAAGATCACCAAACAAGGGGGCAAGCGTGGAATGGAAGGTAAGAGCAACCGTGACCTCCTTGCCAAAATACTTTTTGGGAATTTCAAAATAATAGGGCGCAAACACGCATTCGCCTATCTTCTCCCCACTTATTTCGGCGGTGACATAAAGAAGCGCATCCTCCATGGTAACAAAGGCGCGGTCAGCGTCTTCTGGTATGCAGAATGTCACTTCTGTTTTCAGATTCCCGAAAAAGCTACCATCAAACGGGAAATTACCCGTAAACAAAACCGCTGGCAAATAGCCAAGCTCTTGCAGATTGCAGGAAACGGTATGCTCACCCGCCGAAAGCATGATGTCTGCCGAATCGTAGAGATGCGAAAAACAATCGGTAAGCATATCGCAGGATCTGTCGAAAGTAATCACACGGCCATCAACAGAAACCGTGCCATCGGCAACTGGATAAATACGGCGATGGATTTTTGCCTGAACAGGCGCGGGAAGAGCAAAATGGAATGTGCGATCCCGAAAGAAATGCGGACGAAAAACCCCCTCCGAAAGCCGCACAGGCATACTTGCTTGCAAAGGTACCTCTCTCCCCTGCGGTTGCTCCGCGCCTTGTATTTTCCCATGCTCGAAAACGGCAACGCCATAGTTATCAAGCACAAAATCCACGTTTTGACCGCCGATATGCAACACACACTCGCGCCGGCCTACCGCATTGTTCTCTCTATCAAGGATGATCACGCTACCATGCTCATAGGTTTTTAGGCGAATATTGCGCACAAGAGCGCCGTTTTTATCGGTAACCGTTACTCTTTCGGTACTCTGGCAAACGGCCGCAACGGCAGCTTCAATACCGGTGTAGATCGTTTCTCCCCTTTCCTCCAGAATACCGTCTTCGCACAGGGAGAAAACAAACGGGCTTTCCGCCGTCTCCTCTTCTCTTAAAAAGCGGAAGGTCACCTGTGAGGACACCATTTTTTCAACAATCTCTTTGAAAGCCGATTGAATGGCATCTCCATTGTGCCGACCGAGCGATTTCAGATAAGCGGTATACGGAACACGCAGACCAACCATGGCGGTGGGCCGCTTCTTTGCAAATAAGGCCGCCCGTTCTGCCTCTTCGGCCAACAGACGCACACCTGCAAAATCAGGGTTGTGGTAATTGAAGTTGTCAAAAAAGTCCGGCTTGTCAACATTGCCCTTTGCATCCAAATGCGAAATAGCAATGAAATAATGATCAATACCGTGCGCAGCGGCATACCAAAGTATCTGCCTGCGTCGTGCATATGGCATTGAGCACGGGCCAAGCGCAAAAAGCTCCACCATGGCATGCGCTTTACCATTATAACGCACATTCTCCGTCATAGAGAAAAGCATCTCGTCTCCGTTTCCCAATCGCGTATGGATCTCATCAATTCCGGGCATGTCCATCTGTTCAATAAAGGGAAACCACTCTCCCGTTTCGCGGGTAGCCGAAAGAGGTGCCGAATCATCCAGGGTATGACCGGTAAGCGGCAGATGATGCTGTCTGCACCAAAGCGAAACCTGGTCGATAAAGCTCTTTTTAAACTGTTTTCCAATCAGTGTGCGGAAGGTATAGGGAAAATCCGGTACCGTTTTTTTGCTTTCATAGGCGATGATATCGGTTATCAGATCACCTCCGCACGCGGCAGTGTAATCTTCAAATAGCCCGTCATAATAGGGATACATCCCCTCACCGTTAGAGGTATAGATAAAGCTTGGCTCATCGGTAAAGATGCCCGCAATTACATTGCCGAAATATTCTTTAAAGCGAGCATAGTATTTTTCGTGAGTAAGCTGAATGAAGCAAGCAACCGCCTTCGGATTCAGCATATCGCTATCAAATGGTGCAAAAACACGTTGCGCCTCTCCGCGTATCATGCTTTCTAATTTAACCGTGCCGCTCTGATACACAAGCCGCTTTGCCGCAAAGGAAGGATCTTGCTCAATAACGGTATTTTTGCACGAGCCGGATGGCCAATTGAATTCATCATACAGCCAGATGCGCATACCATTTTCCTTAGAAAAAAGCAAGATATGCTCTACCAGATCCAGCCAGGCGTCAGACATATATTCTATCTCAAGTCCTGCGCGCGGATAGAGCATGACCGTATCTATGCCAACCATCTTATAAGAGAGCAACATTTTTTCCAGTCGTTCATTTGTAGGGGCTCCCGTAATGGCTAACATGGGTATTAAGGGATTCATATCATTACCTGCTTTCAAATATTTTTTCTTTTTCTCCTTGATTTTAGCATATTTTTTTGTTAAAATGAACATACAAAACAAAGCAATATCTTTCTAAAACAAAGATTTTCGGGCGGACACAAGGAGATAGAACATGCATGTTTTTCTGCGCTATGCGGCATATACGGATCATCTTCCAAACCGCATGTTTACAAAGGCCTATGATGCAAGAATCCTATTTATCACATCCGGGGAGGGGGAGATACGCTTTTCCGATAGAGCCGAGGCTCTTTTTGCCAACTCCATGGTCTATTATCCGGCAGGAACCGAATATCTGCCATTGCCTTCCGCCGAAGCACCCCCTTATTTCGTTACACTGAATTTCGATTTTGACCATTCTGGCGAGCACATCGGCTCGGTAATGCCGCCAGTCGTATCCAACGAATTCAAAGCAGAGCTGGCAAACGAAAGCCACTTGCATTGTGGGATCTCGATATATCAGACACCTTTTGTTTTGCATCATGCAAAGGAATTCAAAGAGGCCTTTTTAGAAATTGTAAAAGCCTTTTCAAGAGGCACGCCTCACGCCCGTGAAGCGGCGCAATCCTTGCTACAGTATGTACTTTGCCGTATATCAGAGCAGGATCTTCACCCGTACGAAGAGCTTTACAATCGGATCGTCGCATACATAGCCGAAAATCTGCCCGATATCGAGAGCAATGCGCAGATCGCAAGGGCTATCAATTATCACCCTTATTACATAAACCAGTATTTTAAATCAAAAAGCGGCAAAACGCTTCACAAATACGTTTTAGAGCAGCGCCTTCAAAGGAGCGTTGCCCTGCTCCGCGGTGGTAATGAAAGCATTTCCACCATCGCGCATAACGTAGGCTTTAAAAATGCCGACCACTTCTCAAAATGCTTTAAGGCTCACTATCGAACACCCCCCTCTGACCTCCGTAACAAAACAAAGCTTGTATAAGAAAAACATCAGTATTTCTCCGTACAACCACCGCAATTAACCGCAATGACACAGAAACGCAGCATGCTTGCATGCTGCGTTTTGTCTTTCCTCTATTTTTGCCGGCAGGCCCGATGCAGCAGCACCGCGTATGCCGCCGCGGCCAGCGGCAGCGTTAGCGGGATGGCCAATAGCAGGAGCCGGCTATAATACTCCACCTCGGCATCGGCCGCGCGCATGGCGGCGGCCGAGTAAACGGTGGCAGGCAGAAGCCCCTCTCCACCCGAAAAGCTGACGGTGTAGCCCTCGTGCTTGTTTTCATCCAAAAAGGCATAATAGGCATCCCAATCGTCAAACACGGCAGCCTTGGCAAACAGGCGACGTGGCAGATGGTTCAATAGCAGCAGCACCGCCAAAAGCACCAGCAAGACGATCAACACGATCAGCAGCGTTTTTAGCAGCAGCGCCTTTCGCTTTGGCGCCAGGGCAGCCTCTTGCTCGGTGAGGTGCAGCAGACCGCGCGTGACCAGCAGCGGCTGCACAAGGCAGACGTACAGCACATAGAGCAGTGCCAGCATGAGAACGGTGAAGGCACCGCCAATCTTTGCCCAAGAGCAAAACGAAAGACCAAGATGTGCATCGCCAACCAGCGGCAGCGGCAGCATAAAGCCAAGCAGCACCAAGATCAAAGTAAAAATACGCACTGCCGTTCGTACCACACCGTCGTTTGCGGCTTGAGCGGCGGGCAAAAACGCCTCGTCCTCTTCCTCCACGTGCAGATATGCCGTGCGCGCGAAGCAAAGCTGACAGATACCGCTTCCTAACAGTAGCAGCAGACCAAGCCAAAATCCGATCAGGGCGCGCGAGAAGCATAGGTTGGCGATCGCAGCGGCGATAAGACCGGCAATCGCGATGTCGGAGGAAACCAGCGAAAGGCTTTGATAGCGCGTGACACGCCGTTGCAGCATGCTTTTGAACTGCCGCTCTCCCCTGCTCCTTTTTCGCGAAGCGGCCTCCTCGCTCTGCCCGGCTGTCTCGCCCGGGGCATTACGTTCACCGCGCAGCAGCTCGTCGATTGTGATGCCGAACAGCTCGGCGATCGCCGGGATCAGCGAAAGCTCGGGCGTGCATTCATCACACTCCCAGCGGCTGACTGTCTTATCCGAAACGAAGAGCCGCTCGCCCAGCTCGCGTTGTGTCATACCGTTTGCGCGCCGTAGGGCGGCGATCAGCCTACCGATCGTTTTCTTTTCCATCATTCGTATCCTCCTTGCGGGCAGCTTTTCCTCTGCCCTGCCATCATTCTACCATCCCGTCAGAAAAAACACCACCCAAAGAAGCGAGAATCTCTCTCGAAATGCGAGAATGCCCACGTGAGGGAGTATAACACAGACCGCTGTATCTGTCAAGAAGCCTATGGCATATCCTGCTACGGGAGCCTTTTTCTATTTTCCAGCACTTACCTGATTAAGAGGCTCCCACTTTCGGCAAAACTATCCGTGCAAGAACTTTTCTGAAAGGGTCAAACCAAGAAATGAACATAAGACGCGGAGATATTTATTATGCCGATCTCAGCCCGGTCGTTGGCAGTGAGCAGGGCGGCCTGCGCCCTGTGCTGATCGTACAAAACGACGTAGGAAACCGTTATAGCCCTACCGTAATTGCGGCGGCCATCACCAGCAAGCTGGGAAAAGCCAAGCTGCCCACCCATATTGACGTGTTTGCCAGCCGGGTAGGGCTTGCCAAGGATTCTGTGATCCTTCTTGAGCAGATCCGCACGCTTGACAAGCGCCGCCTGAAGGAAAAGATGGGGCATTTAGATGATGAATCCATGCGCAAGGTCAACACCGCGATCTCTGTCAGCTTTGGCCTGAGCGACAGCCCTGCCGCTAATCAGCCGCCGCGTGTTTACGCGCGTGCTGACGGCAGCGCCGAGCCTTGATCGACATAAAAATTCACAATCTTATGCGAAAAAGCGATTGAAAAATCGCTTTTTTCGTTATATAATAGTGGTGCAATATGGAGGATATACCGATGATCTACCGCTATTCTTTTACCATCAACTCCCATTCCTGCGATTATAACGGGGTGGCGCGGCCCAGCGCCGTGATGACCTATCTGCAAGAGGCTGCCAATCTGCAGGTAAAGACCTATGGCCCTACCTATGAGGAGATGAAGCAAAACGGCCAGTTCTTCGTGCTGAGCCGCATTGGCGTTTCTCTTTCTTCCCCGCTCTACGCTTATGAGGAGCTGGAGGCAGAGACCTGGGCCGTGCCAAGCCGCGGCTTTAGCTTTTTGCGCCGCCACCGCATTCTGCGCGCCGGAAAGCCGATCTGCGAGGCAACCAGCGTGTGGGCGCTGTTGGATATGGCCAGCCGCCGGCCGCTGCGGGTGACCGAATACCAGCCCGGCTTTACCTGTGAGGAGGATGCGGGCGTTACGCTGCCCGATCGCATCCGTTTGGGTAAGGAGGGGCTTACCCCGCTTGGCAAATATACCGTGCGCTATGCCGATACCGACCAAAACGAGCACATGAACAACACCATGTACGCCGATATGCTGTGCGGCTTTCTTGATCTGCATGGCAAATACGTCAATCGCTTTTCGATCAACTATTTCCAAGAGGCACCCCTTGGCACCCACTTAGAGATCCTTGGCGAGGTGGGCGAGGGCGGCGAGCAGCTCTTCCGCTCGGTACGTGAGGATGGCGAAACGAACGTAGAAGCATCCTTTTCTATAATCACACTATGATCTACCCAAAGCAGGCACATCCGCGCCTGCTTTTTCTATTCTTGAAAAAATTTCGAAAAATTTGAAAAAAACTGTTGACAAGCGGCAAACAACCTGCTATAATATCAAGTAGTTAGCATATGCTAACTTTTAATTTGCAATGCGGTTAGCGTATGCTAATTGTCATATTTCCCTTACAATTGCAGCGACCACGCAGGAGGGTGAAGATGAAAACGTTAAAGGATGCCAAGGTGGGCGAAACGGTCAAGGTTATTAAGCTACACGGCGAGGGTGCTATCAAGCGCCGGATCATGGACATGGGGCTGACCAAGGGCGTGGAGATCTATGTACGCAAGCTGGCGCCGCTGGGCGACCCGATGGAGCTGTATTTGCGCGGCTATGAGCTTTCTCTGCGCAAGGCGGATGCCGAAATGGTTGAGGTTGAATAAAATCTGCCGCTTAACAGCACATTGTTTTTTGAAGTGCGATTAGCGTTGGCTAATCAAGAAAGAGAGGATATAGCGCATGGCGATCAAAATTGCCCTTGCCGGCAACCCCAACTGCGGCAAGACGACCCTGTTTAACGCATTAACCGGCTCAAACCAATACGTTGGTAACTGGCCTGGCGTTACGGTAGAGAAAAAGGAGGGCAAGCTGAAAAAGCAGGACGGCGTTATTATTACCGATCTGCCGGGCATCTACTCCCTTTCCCCCTACACACTGGAGGAGGTCGTAGCCAGAAATTATCTGGTTGGCGAGCGGCCGGATGCCATTTTAAACTTGGTAGACGGAACCAATCTGGAAAGAAACCTATACCTGACCACGCAGCTGATCGAGCTTGGTATTCCTGTTGTGATCGCCATCAACATGATGGACGTTGTGCGCAAGCGCGGTGATAAGATCGACATTGAGCGGCTCTCACAGGAGATCGGTTGCAAAATCGTAGAGATCTCTGCCCTGAAGGGGGATGGCGTTTGGGAAGCGGTTGAAGCGGCTATTCAAGCGGCAAAATCGGGCGAAACGATACCGCCGCATAATTTTTCAGGCAGCGCGGAGCACGCCATTGCCCACATAGAGGAAGCCGCCGTGCATGACCTGCCTGAGGAGCAGCAGCGCTGGTACGCCATCAAGCTGTTTGAGCGTGATGAAAAGGTGCGCGAGCAGCTGCAGCTTTCCCCTGAAAAGCTAGCGCATATAGAAAAGGATATTTTAGCCGTAGAGCGCGAGATGGATGACGATGCCGAATCGATCATTACCAACGAGCGATATACGTACATTGCCCAGCACCTAAAGAGCTGCTACAAGAAAAAGCACCAAGGAAAGCTGACCCCCTCTGACAAGATAGACCGTATCATAACCAACCGCATTTTGGCATTGCCAATCTTTGCCTTGGCTATGTTTTTGGTATACGCTATCGCTATGGGCAGCTCAGTCATCTCGATTGGTACGATCGGCACCGATTGGGCGAACGACGTGCTTTTTGGTGAGTGGGTACCCGCCTTCTTTGATAGCTTTTTGCTCAATTCCTCGGGTGATCCTATCGTGGCCCCGTGGCTTTACAGCCTGATCCAAGACGGAATCGTTGCCGGCGTTGGCGCTGTGCTAGGCTTTGTGCCGCAGCTGCTGGTGCTCTTTTTGCTGCTTTCCCTGCTTGAGGATTGCGGCTATATGGCGCGCGTTGCCTTTATTATGGATCGTATCTTCCGCAAGTTTGGTCTTTCGGGCAAATCCTTTATTCCCATGCTGGTTGCCACTGGCTGCAGCGTGCCCGGTATTATGGCATCCCGCACCATCGAGCAGGATCGTGACCGCAAGATGACCATTATCACCACCGGCTTTATGCCCTGCGGTGCAAAAATGCCTATCGTTGGTCTTTTTGCGGGTGCCGTTTTTGGCAATTCCCCGCTGGTTGCCGTTTCTGCCTTCTTTATCGGTATTGGTGCCGTTATCGTCTCTGGCCTGATTATGAAGAAATTCAAGGCCTTTTCCGGCGAGCCCGCCCCCTTTGTGATGGAGTTGCCCCCTTACCACGCGCCGAACGTTGGTAACGTTCTTCGCTCGACATGGGAGCGCGGCTGGGATTTTATCAAGCGTGCGGGCACAGTCATTCTCGTTTCCTCCATCATCCTCTGGTTCCTGCAGGGCTATGGCTTTACCAACGGCGTCTTTGGTGCGGTAGAGGACAACAATACCTCTCTGCTCGCTACCATCGGCAATGCCCTTGCCTGGATCTTCTATCCGATTGGCTGGATGGGCGACATGGCCTGGAAGGCGACCGTTGCCACCTTCACCGGTCTGATCGCCAAGGAAGAAATCGTCATGACCTTAGGCACCCTGTACCAGCACGCCGGCGAGCTGAGCGAGGCAGGTGACGAGATCTGGGCGATGATAGCCAAGGACTTCGGCGCCGTTACCGCCTACAGCTTTATGATCTTTAATCTGCTGTGCGCCCCCTGCTTTGCGGCTATGGGTGCCATCAAGCGTGAGATGAACAACTGGAGGTGGACGGCCTTCTCGATCAGCTACATGTGCGTGTTTGCCTACGTGATCTCGATGATCGTTTATCAGATCGGCGGCCTGTTCACGGGTGAGGCGACCTTTGGCGTATTCACCATTGTGGCGCTCTTGGCGCTTTCGGCTCTCGTCTACCTGCTGGTTCGCCCCAACAAGTACAAGAATGGTATGCTGACGGCAAAGGCAATTTCTACTGAAAAATAAGTAAAACAAAGAGGTTCTTATGGATTGGCCAACGATCATTGTTTCGGCTGTGATCGTGGCGATCGTAGCTGCCATCATCGTTTGCTCGATCTGCGGCAAGAAAAAAGGAAAAGGCTCTTGCGGCTGCTCCTGTAGCGGATGCGCTATGTCCGACATGTGTCACGGCCACCAAGAACGGTCTAAAAAGTAAAACAAACGGCTTTGCCCTCAGGCAAAGCCGTTTTTTCTTTACTTCTGTAAATACGCCTCGATCTCCTCGCGGGCGATGGCGGAGAGCGCCTTAGCCTCAAGCGAGGCTACCGTCTCACGGTCGATCACACGCAAAATCGCCATCTCTACCTTGGTTCTGCGCCAGGGGAAATTCTTGGTGATCTGCTCGGTGCCGCGCGTTGCCATAATGACCAGCGGCGCATTCGCCTTCTTGGCAAGCAAAAACGCACCTTCCTTGAACGGGAGCATTTCATCGGTCTTAGAGCGCGTTCCCTCCGGGTAAATCCCCATAGAAACGCCACATTCGCGCACCAGGCGCGCCGCCTCCTTGATCGTGCGCGCGGCGCGGAGAGGATTTTTCCGATCGATCGGCAAAAAGCCGCAATGATAGATATGCCGCCCCACGATCGGGATGCGGAAATTGGCCTCTTTGGAGATATAGCCCAGCTTGATGCCGCGCAGCGCTTCAAAGCCGACCATCGGGTCAAAATCTGAGCGGTGATTGGAAACCAGAACAAACGGCTCCTTCGGCAGCTTCTCTACCCCCGTGGCATGATGGCGAACGCGAAACAGACCCAGCAGCCAATTCACGGTCAGGTGTGTCATGAAAAAGGCATAGGGATCAACACGCTTGATCGGCTTTTTCATAGAGAAAGCAAAGGACGTAATGAACAAATAGATAATGTAAACACAGTTCAAAGCCGCAAAGCCACCGATAAAGATGGGCAGGATCCACCACGGCGAAAGTGCCGAAAAGGCGATATACAGCCCTGCCGTTAAGATGGCGGAAAGAATGGCAAAGAGATATACAAGCATGATTAATCCTTTCTTTTTTTAACGTGCATGGTGCGCATAGCATTCAGAATGGCCAGCACCATCACGCCTACGTCGGCAAAAATAGCACCCCACATATGGGCATAGCCAAAGGCGCCTAAGAGAAGCGCCAGCCCCTTTACGCCAAGGGCAAAGATAATATTCTGCCGCACGATACGCATGGTACGGCGGGAAATTTGAATCACCTGCGGCAGCTTGCTGAGCCGATCCTCCATCAAGACAACGTCGGCTGCCTCAATGGCGGCATCACTACCCAGCGCCCCCATCGCTACGCCCACGTCGGCAAGCGACAGCACAGGTGCATCGTTAATACCGTCGCCCACGTAGATAAGCCCCGGCTTGGCCGTGCGCATCGTGTCTACCCTTGCCACCTTATCCCCAGGCAGCAGCTCACAATACGCTTCATCCAACCCTATCTCGCGTGCCACGGCCTCGCCGATCTCGGCGCGGTCGCCCGTTAGCATCACGGTACGACGGATACCGCAGGCCTTTAAGGCGGCAAGAGCCTTCTTTGCCTCGGGCTTGATCTCATCGGCCAGCAGCAGGCAGCCGCGATACACGCCGCCCACCGCCACGTACAGCACCGTGCCAATGCCGGCAAAGGGCGTGTAGGAAATACCGTTTTCGACCATCAAACGGCCGTTGCCGACTAAAACGGGAAGGCCATTCAGCATAGCGGTCATACCCTGCCCGGCGACCTCGCAGATCGCCGTTACAGCCGGAAGAGCTTCCTCACGGCAGGCCTCGCATACCGAGCGGGCAATGGGGTGGTTAGAATGTGCCTCAACGGCTGCGGCAAGCGCCAGCAGCGCTTGCTCTTGCCCATCTACGGCGTGCACCTCGGCTACGCGGAACGCGCCACGCGTCAGCGTGCCGGTTTTATCAAAGGCAACGGTGTGCGCACCGGCCAGCACCTCCATATACGAGGCACCCTTGATCAAAATACCGTGGCGCGAGGCGCCGCCAATGCCGCCAAAAAAGGAAAGCGGCACCGAGATCACCAACGCACAGGGACAAGAAACCACCAAGAAGATCAAGGCACGGCTGATCCATTCTGCCAGGTTGCCCACGAAAAGGGGCGGAATAACGCCAAGCAGCAGTGCTACCGCTACCACGCAAGGGGTGTACCAATGCGCAAAGCGGGTAATAAAGCTCTCTACCCGCGCCTTTTTCTCGGCAGCGTTCTCTACCAGCTCTAAAATGCGCGAAACGGTGCTTTCGGCATACACGCTCTCTACGCACACAAACAGCTCGCCGCTCATATTCACGGCACCGCTGATCACACGGTCACCGGGCGATACGCTGCGCGGCAGGCTTTCCCCCGTCAGGGCGGCGGTATTCAGGCTGCTTTCCCCGGTTATCACGCGCCCGTCAAGCGGGATCCTTTCGCCGGGCAGTAAACGAATCGTTTCACCGGCGGCAACCTCCTCGGGCGAGACGGTCAGGTATTCGCCTTGGCGCAGCACGCAGGCGGTATCCGGTCGGATATCCATCAGCGAGGCGATATGCCGGCGGCTCTTACCAACGGCGATCCCCTGAAACAGCTCACCCACCTGGTATAGCAGCATCACTGCCACACCCTCGGTATATTCACCAAGCGCAAAGGCGCCAACGGTGGAGATGGCCATCAGAAATTTTTCATCCAGTAGCTGCACGCGCAGCAGATTACGCCCGGCCGAAAACAGCACGTCCCAGCCCACCACCAGATACGGGCACAAAAACAGCAGCAGACGCAGCAAGCCGCGCTCCTCTTCGCCACCCCACACGGTGGGCAGCAGCCCGGCCGGGATCAGCGCCACAGCCAGCGTTAGCGCCGTGGCAAGCAGGATGCGCTTTAGGTTCTTTTTCTGTTTGCGCGTCATCTTACAGAAGGATCCGGCAATCCGGCTCTATCCGGCGACAGATCGTTACTGCCTCCTTGATGATACGATCCATATCCTTTTCCTCTGCCTCGATCGTCAGGCGGGCAGAAAGATAATTGACAGAGACGGCGATCACGCCGTCTACCTTGGCGATCCCCTCCTGCATCTTCATGGCGCAATGCGCGCAATCCAGATCTTCAAGCTGCCATGTCTTTTTCATAGCCTTACTCCTTTTCCACTGTTAAATGCTCGTAGCCTTGGTCAATGATACGGCGAACGTGATCGTCCGCCAAAAAATAATAAACGGTCTTCCCCTCTCTGCGGCAGGCAACCAGGTCGCCATCCTTCAGCACCTTCAGCTGGTGTGAAATGGCCGATTGCGTCATGCCCAGCAGCTCAGAGATCGCGCACACGCACAGCTCGGCCTCGCTTAAGGCGTAAAGGATGCGCATACGCGTGGTGTCGCCAAACAGGCGAAACAGGTCTGCCAGGTCGCAAAGCCTGTCATCGGTCGGCAGATCCTGCCTTACCCGCCCCAAAAGAGCGGCGTGATCGTGTTTTTGCATGGTCGCTCCTTTCATATGAGCAATCATTCATTTGAATTTCCACTCATATGATAGCATGCGCATGCCGATTTGTCAATAGCTTTTGACAAGATTTACGTAAGCCTTCTATTAAGAATTATATGGTTTGTTTTTCCCTACACCACAAAAAGGGGAAAAAAGCATATTGCATCAATACCCAACCTGTGTTATACTATAAAAAAACAAGCACGAGGTAGCACTATGCCTGCAAATTGGACACCCGCCTCACGCGCGATCTGCGCCCTCAATCTTGGCACGCCGGATGAGGTTCCGACCTTTGAATTAGAGTTTCAGCTTTCTGAGGAGCTATTTGGCTATCCGCTCTATGATGCGGCGCTGGACCCCGGCCTGCCAAACGTAAGCTCCCCGCGCGAATTAGAGCAGGCGGCCTACGATCTGGCAGACCGCTTTGCCCGCGTATACGGTGCCGGCAACGCCTACGATATTGGCGGTACTGCCCTATCCGGCGACCCGGAAAAGGATAAAAAGCCGGGGCTTGATTACAGCATCATTCCCATCTACGCACCAGAGTGGCGTGACCCTACCCACCCCTATACCATTGCCTTCCGCCGGCGACTGCGCGAGCATTTTGGCCATACGCGCCTGTTTGGCTGCCACGGTGACGGTACCTTTTCCATCCCCTCCGGATCGGATATGTATGAATTCTCCTACCGCCTGGCCGACGAGCCAGAGGAGGTAAAGGTAGACGCGCTGCGCATGGCCAATGCCGCCATCGAAGCGAACAAGCGGCAGCATGAGGGCGGCGTAGACGTGGCGCTGATGTGCTCGGATTATTGCTACAATTCCGGCCCGTTCCTTTCCCCGGCGATGTTTGATGAATTTATTACGCCCTACCTAGCCAAGATCTGCCGTGCCGGCCGTGAGGACGGTATGTATATGATCAAGCATACCGATGGCAATATTATGCCCATTCTCTCATCTCTGGTACAGGCCGGGCCGCACGCCCTACACTCGATCGACCCGATGGCCGGCGTAGACATTCGCGAGGTAAAGCGGCTATACGGCAACAAGGTTGCCCTGTGCGGCAACGTGCATTGCGCGGCCATGCAGACCGGCACCGATGAAGAGGTGATCGCCAGCGCCGAATATTGCCTGACCTATGGCAAGGCCGGCGGCGGCTACATCTTTGCCACCAGCAACGTACCCTTTAAGGGCATGCCGCCCCACCGCTACGAGATGGTACTCGAGATCTGGCGCCGCATGCGTGCCTACTAAGCATAAGCGCTTTGCAAAGCGATATCAAAAAAGCCTAACGCTGCTGCGTTAGGCTTTTTTGGTGCCTGCTAAGAGCCCGTATGGTAATGGCGGAAAGGATTCACCCTACGGAAGAAAGACTGTCATAGGATAAAATGTAACTTCCCATTTGCACGAAGCGCAACCTCGTTCATTTGTGCCGCGGGCGGCAATGATGTTGAGCCAAGGCTCAAATGATGTTGACCTTCGGTCAAATGATGTTGTGCCTGACGGCACAAATGAAAAAATCCAAGCCGTTAGGGTCGTGCTCTAAAGGACAGTTTTTCAAAAATATGGCATATCTCGAAAGAGGTATGCCATATTTGCGTTTGTGTCTACAAATGCAGTGCTTGTCAAGAAAATTGATGAGTCATAGATGAACATAAAAAGGCTCCCTTGTGTAAAGGGAGCTGACGCCGAAGGCGGCTGAGGGATTGTTTTGTAATAAATCTAACTCTTTACAATCCCTCCGTCACGCTAACGCGTGCCACCTCCCTTTACACAAGGGAGGCTTTTTCTACCTTCCGGAAGGTAATTAGATAAAATTCTACTTAATGTATTTACAAAACGCAAATATTGTGATACAATAGCAATGCCAAA